>NZ_BAAGXS010000012.1:0-36900 GCF_054779715.1 Actinophytocola sediminis
CGTAGCAGGCGATGGCCTCGTCGAACCGCCGCAACTCCCCGAAGACGATGCCGAGGTTGCTCAACGTGCGGCCTTCGCCGTGCCGGTCGCCGACCTCCCGGCGAATCGGCAGGGCTTGGTCGTAGCAAGCGATAGCCTCGTCAAACCGCCGCAGATATGCCAACGCTCGGCCGAGGTTGTTCAACGCGGTGCCCTGGGTGTGTTGATCGGCAGTGCGTTGCGCCGCGGCGAGCGCGTGCCGCGCAACATCCAAGCGCTCCGCCGGATGTTTGCGCAGTTCGTAATACTCGTGCAGGTGGCGGGCGATGCCGATCACATGCTGGTCGTGGGGTATCCCGGCCGTGCCGGTGATCACCGCGGCAAGCGTGGGGTGTTCGGTGTCCAGCCAAGCAAGCGCGGCGCGGCGGTCGGTGAATCCTGGCATCCGGTCGGCCGGTGCACGACGCGAGCCGAGATGGTCGGCGGCAGCCCTCGTGGTCGCTAGGTAGTGATCAAGCAGGCGGATGAAGGCCTGTTCACGGCCAGAGGGTGGTTCATCGTGCTCCACACGCTCGCGGACGTAGAGAGCGATCAGGTCGTGAAGCTGCCACCACTCACGGTCACTGCCGTGCTCGACCAGGTGGGCACGATGCAACTCCGTCAACTGGCGCCGAGCGGCGTGGCCGGGTTGTCCGGTGAGGGCGGCTGCGGCGTCAGTGCTGGTCTGGGGGCCGGGGTTGAGGGCCAGCAACCGGAACAGCCGAGCCTGCTCGGGACTGAGCTTCTCGTAGGAGACGTTGAAGGCGACCCGGACGGAGAAGGTGTCGTCGTAGTCCAGCGTGTGCAGGCGCCGACCCGTGTCGGCGAGCTCCTCGGCGAGCTCGGCCACCGGCTGGCCAGGATCGTCGGCCAGGAGCGCGGCGCTGATTCGCAACGCCAGCGGAAGGTACCCGCACAACTCGGCGATCCGCGCGGCGTCCTCGCGCGCGGTGCTGATCCGGTCATCGCCGGGGCGCGCCGCCCGTAGATGCTGCTCCAGCATTGCGATCGCGGCATCCGGGTCGAGGACGGCAAGGTCAAGCAGACGGGTGCCATTCAACGCGCCGAGGGTGTTCCGGGAGGTGATCAGCAACCGGTGCTCCGTGCTGCCCGGCAGCAGTGGCCGGACCTGCTCGGGAGTGCCGGCGTTGTCCGCGATGATCAGCAACCGTTGCCCAACCCGCGCATGAGCGGCCAGAGTGGCCTGATAAAGCCCTTCGAGCTCCTGCCCGCTACCCCGCAGCCTCTCCACCGGCACCCCGAGCTGCACCAGCACCTGAAACAGCGCCTGTTCGGGCAAGACCGGGATCGGGGAATAACCCTGCAGGTCAAGAAACAGCGCGCCACCGGAAAACCAGCCCGACGCGAGCGCATCGTGTGCGGCGTAAATGGCCAGGGCGGTCTTGCCGACTCCCGGCAGGCCGCCCACCGCCGCGCTGACCACCACCGCGTGCACGTGCGTGGTCGGCGCCAGCAACTCCACCAACTCCCGCACCTCGTCGGCGCGACCGACCAGTACCGGGCGCGCTGGCAACCCCACCACCGCACCCATTCCATCCTTGCCCTGCTGCACGATGGGTGCGTCCAACGTCAGGTCATTGTCGAGGATCCGCCGCTGCAGCGCCTGCAGGTCGCCGCCCGGTCCGGCACCGTGTTCCTCCTCCAACCGCTGGCTGAACTCGTGAAATACCCCTAGGGCTCGGCTGCGATGCCCCGCTCGGTGCAAGGCCCGCATCCACAGCCCTACAAGCGTCTCGTCGTCCGGCCACCTCCCGAGGGGCTCCGAGATCTCCCCCAGAACCTGCTCATGCCGCCCCAACTCCAACTCCGCAGCGATCAGCAGCCGCCACGCCTCACCCCGCAGCAGATCCAAAGCTTGGCGCTGCTCGACCACCCACAACCAGTCGCCGTCGAGGTTCTGCAAAGCCTCCCCACGCCACTCACCCAACGCCGCCCGCGCGGCGGCCACCACCCGTTCGGGGTCCTCGGCGCTACGCGCGGTCGCCAGATGCTCCCGACACCGCAGGTAATCCACATACTGGGGGTCAACCTCGAACACGGTTGTCTCCCGCGCTGGCGCCAGCCGCGCCACGTTACCTCCTGCGGCTCGAAGCACCCCGCGAAGATCTTGAAGGTATTCCCTCGCTCCGCTCTTCGGTGGGTTACGGCCCACCCACAGTCGCGACGTCAACGAGTCGACCGAGACCCGACTGTTGGCGTTGAGCAGCAACAAAGCCAGCAACGCCCGGTCCAACCGCGCACGCAACCCGACCACTTCGTCGCGGGCATCGCGAATCTCTACCGGCCCCAACACCCGGAAATCCACCATCGCCCCCTTCCGTGGCGCGGACCACCCCACAGTAACGCCCCGACACCGCCGCTGCGAGGGGCACGATCTCGGTGGTTGGTGGGACCGGCATTTGTGACTGCGCTGAGCTTCCCCCCGTTTGCCGGACACCTTGGCGTTGCCCCGTTTTGTGGACTCGGGTTGGTGGAGTCTCAGGCGGGTTATTGTAGTTCGTGGAGTCTTTCATACTCGACTGGAGTGAGGTAGCCGAGCCGGGAGTGGCGACGCTGCCGGTTGTGAAAGATTTCGAGGTACTGGAATATTTCGTTGGCGAGTTCGGTGCGGGTTTCCATTTCTGTCGGTCGAGGAGTTCGGTTTGCATCTTCGACCAGAACGACTCCATCATCGCGTTGTCGTAGCGGTCGCCGACTGTTCCGAGCGAGGGCATGAGTCCGGCTTGTTTGACGCGATTGGTGAAGGACCAGGAGGTGAACTGGACGCCGTGGTCGCTGTGGAAAACGGTGCCTGGTTTGGGATCGCGGTTACTGAGGGCCATCTCCAGGGCGTTGACGACCAGGCTCGTGTTCTGGGTGGTGTCGATGGACCAGCCCACGATCTTTGCGGTTGAACGCGTCCAGCACCGCGCGGCAGTACAGCTTGCCCCTCACGGGTCGGGTGCTCGGTGATGTCGCACACCCACAGCAGGTTGGGCTGGGTACGCAGAAAATCGCGATTGACCAGATCCGCGGAGGCGATGTCGACCTTTGGGTTCTTCCGGGTCTGCCGCCGCGGAATACCGGCCAACACCGCGGCCTTCATCATTTTGGCCACGGTCTTGCGGCTAACCATGATGCCCATTCCCAGGCGAAGCTCGGCGTGCACCCGAGGAGCGCGTAGGTGCCGCGAGAGCGGGCGTGGATCTCGGTGATGACCCCGGTCAGCCACTCCCGGCACAGCGCCATCGGCGACGCCGGCCGGGAGCGCCACTCCTGGAACCCCGAGTGGCTGACCTCCAGCAACCGGCACGCCAGCTTGACCGGCCCTCCTCGCACCGCCATGCGAGCGACTACCGGGAATGCCCCTCTGGGTCGCTCTTCAGCTCCTCGTAGATCGTCGACGCCTCGCGCAGAATCTCCAGTTCGGTCTCCAGCTGACGAACACGCCGCCGCGCGGCGGCGAGATCAGCGTGCTCCCGACCGGACAGGCCGGCTTGTTCACCACGATCAACGCGGTCCTGCCCGACCCAGTTGTGCAGGCACGACCACTGATCCCCAGCTCACGCGCGACCTCCCGCACCGACTTGCCCGCGCGGACCAGGGCAACCACTGAAGCGCGGAACTCTGCATGATAAGCCTTCGGCATGATCGACACCCTTCCACACGACAAGCCATCGACTCCACACGATCGAGTCCGCCATCAGGGGGGCCAAGGCCAAGGTGTCCGGGCCACGGGGGAAGCTCAGAATGAGGGGAGGACGGCGTGAGGTTGGATGAGTTGCCCACGTACCGTCGTGATTACCTGTTGTGGCGCCTCACCGTGCGGGGACCTCACACGGTCGAGGACGTGGAGCGGTTCGTGCGGGCCCAGGCCGGGCGGCCCTGTGTGGAGCGGACCCGGTTGTCGTTGGTCGAAGTAGCGCGGTTGGGTGATGACGGCCGCTATCACCTGTGGCACGAAGGAAAGCTGCAGTGCTCGACCACCCGTACCCGCGGAAAGCCGGGGGTCGGTCGCCACCGCATGAGTTGTACATGGTGGTTTGACGGTAAGCAACAGCGACGGTCCACTGTGTCCCATCCGCCCGACCGAGAACTGCACCGCCGAACGGTGGATTGGACAGTCGAACTGCTCGATGAGCAGCTGTGTCCAGCTGACGTCGCTCCCCTGTTGCGCTGTCCGGCCAGCACACGTACATGGCCCCGCTACGCCGGCGCCACCACACCGGTGGCCCGGCTCCGCGCCCGGTTGATCACGGAGTTCGGACCGGCGTGTTTCACCTGTGGGTGGGTCGCCGACTGCGTCGACCACGATCACGACGATGGCACCGGTTATGTGCGGGGCTGGCTTTGCAGCACCTGCAACAATCGCGTCGACCTGTGCCCTCATCAGGTTGGGGAGTGCCCCTACGCCGACTACCTGGCCGAGCCACCCGCCCGCCATCTGGCCATGCGCTACCCCAACCGCGGCCGCCGGCAACGTATTCTCAGCGAGCCACGAAATCTCGGCGAGCTGAGGCCGGCGGAGTGTCGTGGTGAGTGATGAGGGCCAGGCCGCCGCGCGTCGCCTGGCCGGGCTGGCTCTCGAGGCAGTTCGGACGCCCGATCGGAGATCATGGCGTGTGACTCTCCGGGATCTCGGCCGCGGGAGGTTCGGCCGTCGCCGTGACGTCCCGGCAGACCATGCGAGCGGTTACTGGCGGGACACGATGTCGACCGAGCGACCCGGCTGGCGCGAACGTGCCGCCACCCTCGCCGGCGAGGTCGTGTTCGCCGTCGATTACCACACCTGCCGCCGCTGCAGCCTGGGCTGGGTTGAACAGCCCTACACCGACCCGATCTACCAACGATGCGGTCTGGCCCGCGCAGGACTGGCCGCACTCCGCGCCGAGCTTCCCAGACTGAGCTGGCACACCCTCGGCTCCCATTTCGCCGAATCACAACCCTTCTGGACAGCAGTAGGTACCGACGTCACCGGGCACTACCACCAACGCCCGACCTGCCCACACATCACCGCCTGAACCGTTCTCCGTCTCTCGTTGCCTTCACCGACCGAGCGCAGCCTGGCTTGTCCCCCGTTGGATCACTGCTATCAGAGGGTGTTCTTCTTCAACAACAAAGACCGGCAGCTTGTCAAGGGCCAGCAGGAGCTCCTCCTCGTTCGGTCAGTTCCCATTGGCGAGTAAGGACGTTGATCTTGCGGCATCCTGCCCGCCCACTACATGCATGATGTCCGGTCCCAGCACTGGGCGCACGGTCCGGAATGGCGCTTCAGTCATGCTGGGTTGGCCAGACAGCAAGGCCGCCGCCGGGCAAACTCACGATGAGCATGCGGTCTGGGCCTGTAACGGTCCACGCCTCGTAGTGCGGATCTGGGTCGACCTTGAGCACATGGCCATCGCCGAAAGCCACCCGCAGCTGGCCGGACTTGAATGCGACAGCCGATCCCACCATCACCTTGAACAGCGCAAGACCTGCCGCGACGTCCTGGCTTTCGGGATGCATCATCATCTTGTCCGGTTGGTCGGCGGTGTTGATCCAACCCAGCGTCGCCGGAGAGCTGATCCGGATAGCGCCGATGTCGTCAATGATCAGCTCGAACGCGAAGTCGACCCGGACCTGGGTGACGGCGCGGCCCCGAAAGGGCAGCACCCAGCGGTCGTCGCGCTCGGTCAAACTCGGTGGGTGCTCGTTCATCCCGCCAGTCTGCCCCTGCGACCTGGCAGAGGGTGTTCAGAGCGCCAAGCAGCGCTCGGGCTGGCCCACCACACCGCCAGCGAGCAGGTCCGTTCCTCGGACATGCGCGCGATCGCGTCCGGCCACGGCACCAACACCGACCACGCACTGGAGATCCTGCGCACGATGGAGATCGTGGCCGACGACCGGCCCACGACCTTCGATGCGTGGCTGGACACCAAGCCGACCGGCCTCGCCCCGGCGATCGCCCGAGAGACCGGCCGATGGGCACGACACCGGCACGACGGCGGCCCGCGCAGCCGACCCCGATCCCCGAACACAGCTGCCACCTACCTGCGGCGAGTACGTCCCGCCTTGGTGGACTGGCCGACCCGCTACGACCACCTGCGCGAGGTCACCCACAACAACGTGCTCGCCTGCATCAGCGGACTGCGCGGCGAGGCACGCCGCAGCACGGTCACCGCACTGCGGTCGCTGTTCCGGTGGGCACGCCGCAACGGCATCACCTTCCGCAACCCCGCGACCGGCCTCCGACTGGGCAAACGGGACTACCCCGTCTGGCAACCACTGGCCCCGACCGACATCGCTGCCGCCGTCGCCGCCGCGACCACCCAGCACGCTCGAGTATTCATCGCACTGGCCGCGATCCACGCCGCCCGCCCCGGCCAGATCCGCGCCCTGCAACTCAACGACGTCGACCCCGCCAGCCGGCGCCTGCGCATCGCCGGCCACGAACGGCCACTGGACGACCTGACCCACCACGTTTGCGCGAGTGGCTGGCCTACCGGGCACATCGCTGGCCGCATACGGCCAACCCGCACCTGCTGCTTAGCAAAGAGTCCGCGTTGGGTCACGGTCCGGTCAGTCACGCGTTCGCGCTGAACCTGCGTGGACTGCCGGCCACTGACGAACGCCTGCGGATCGACCGGCAACTCGAGGAAGCACTCACTGTCGGCTTCGACCCACCGCACCTGGCCGCCATCTTCGGCACCGCTGAGACCACCGCGATCCGCTACGCCACCAACGCGCCAACTCCTCGCACACACTCACGCCGCCACCGCGCCATCTTCGGTAGCAACCCGAGCCTCCACATGGGACACTGAGCGCTGCCGGGGCCTGAGTTCCCACTGCGAACGCCTGAGTTCAGGCGAACTCTGGCGATTTAGGGTGGTGCGGAAGACGAGGACGTCTTCGTGGGCGATCAGGTGCAGCGGCAGGCCTTGCTCGCGTTGTTTGCGGAGGAAGTCGCGTTGGAAGAAGCTGCCGCGCGCCACGAGATCGGTGTCGGCGGCGCGGGCGAGCAGCGCGACGTTGCGTTCGACCGGGATCAGGCCGGCGGCGCGGCCGCAGGCGAGGATGTGTGAGGGCAGGTCGATCAGTTCGGCGTGTTCACGCCACGGGCGGATGGTGATGGCGATGTGCCCGCCCGGCTTCAGGAAGGTGCGCAGGGCGGCGAGGATGCGGGTGAACCCGGCCAGTAGCCGGTGGTGGCCGATGTTGGCGAGGTTCCCGCGGTCGAGGGTGTTGCCGTAGCGGTGGGAGTACTTCTGGATACCTTCCCCCGGCGCGACCGACACCTGCCCGTGGGTCGAGGGCCCGTAGGGCGGGGAAGTCACCACCAGCGCCGCCTGGCCGACATACTCGGGCGGCAGCAGCGTCACGAGCTGTCGTGCGTCGCCGTGGAACACCCGCGCGTCGATCCCGTCCTCACCGCCGACACCCTGCTCCCGCGCGAGCCTGAGATTCGCGTTCGCCACCTCGACCCAGTGAGGTTCGTACTCCACACCGACAGCGCGGCGGCCGAGCCGAACGGCTTCGACCAGGGTGGTGCCGATACCGCACATCGGATCGAGCACCAACTCGCCGGGCTGGGTGTAGTGGGCGACGGCGTGGCGGACGACCTCGGGCAGCATCTTGGCCGGGTGCGCGGTCGACTCGGGCGTGTACGTGTTCTTGCGCTGGGCGGCCGGCGAGGACTGCGCGGTCGTCCACACCGACACCGCGACCGGTTCCCCAACGCCTCCGCGCGGGTCACCGCCGACCGGGTTGGCCGCGCCGGTGGGCGGGGTGTCGAGTGCGGCGATACGTGCGCGCGGGATGCGCTGGGTCGACTCGTCACGGCCCGCGCCGACGGGCGAGGAGAAGGGCTCGGCAGTAGGTTGGTTGGTGGCGTCGTTGGTCACGGGCGTACCTTCCTGGCGGTGCGGTCCGGGTGGGGGCGAAGTCGGAGTTCGGCGCCGTGTCGGTCGCGGGGTTGGCGCGGGGTTCATCGGAGGTCTTTGTCCCGCGAGACCGCGTCCGTGGGCGCACTCGACGACTGCGGGTGCACCGGCTGGTGATCGTGCGGCTGGACGAAGACAAGGACGTCGGAGTGGATGCGCCGATGCGGCGCGGGCAGCCCGCGCGCCAAGGCGCGGTGACGCGCATGTACGTGGCCGTCGTCGGTGCGGCGGTCACCGAAATCGCCGCCGAAATCGCCGTCGGGGTGGGTGTCGGTGAGGTGGAACAGGCCGTCGCGGATGGGTGTGTGTAGGGCGACGATGTGTTGGAGGTAGAGCAGGTCGGCGTTCTGTCCGGCGGTCACCACCGCGCCCGTGGGGTCGGTCAACGCACCGGACGTCCAGTCACAGTGGGTGAGCACGACGAGGATGCCGCCGACCCGCAGCCGCCGCGCCGCGTGGAGCGCGACGAGGTCCGCCACGTTGCCGTATCCGTGCTCGCCGCAGTAGTGCGGCGGCAGGCTGGTGACGATCAGGTCGGCACGGTCGACGGGTTCGGTCACCGCGTCCGGTACGGGCTCCTCGACGGTCAAGTCCGGTGCCGTGAGGATGGTCGCGGGAGTCGAATCGACGCCGCCGACGGGGTCTGCCCAGAACGGGCGGGACGCCGGGCGGGTCGACCTCGGGGCAATCAAAATGCGCTCGATGTGGACGGTGCGGTCGAGGTGTTCGACGGCAGCGACGGTGTCGGCCAGTTCGGGGTCCGGTGCTGTGCCGGGGGCGTGGTCGGGGACGCCGTCGGGACCGACCGCGCTGAGCGTCGTCGGTCGGGTGTGGTCGGGGTGTGGCCAGTCCAGCAGCACGACCTGTTCGGTGGGCGTGCTGAACGAGGTGACGATCCGTTCGACGAGGGCCGCGGGCCAGGTGGAGTCGAGGTCGATCGGGGTGGCGCCGGCGGTCCAGACGGTCGCCGGAGTCGGGGTCGAGGCCGACCCATGTGACCGCGAGCGGCCGGTGCCAGCGGTGGACTTTGCGGGTTTGCCGGGGCTGACGCGTGTGGTGGTCGGAGCGGTCGGCCAGGGTCGGCGGTCCCCGCCCCGGCGCCCACCGGAGCGGGCCGGGGTCGAACGATCGCCGTGGCGCTGGGGTGAGCGGCGGGCGGAGTTGTCGGGCTGGGTCACGGATGTCCCTTCGCCGGGCTGGGTGCGCCTGTCGGTGCAAGGCGCGATGACACCCCTGAACTCCGAAATACAACCCCGTTGGGGACACTCACCCACCAACTTTCTCGACCCCCAGTTTCATCGCCACGAATAGCCAGGAAGATTTACACACGTGCCCGCAGGCACGCGGCGGGTCCGCAAAGGAAAATCCGAGCGCCTTTTTCCGATCTCGCTGGAGATCGCGATTAGCGCCGCCGGGTCACGACGCGTGACGACTCGGCTGACACCTATGACCAAACTGGTACCGAACTAGTACCGCGAACAGGTATCGCCAGTTAAGAGGGCATTTCCGGCCAACAATTTTGATCTTGAACGCACACGCTCAGTGATCCACAAGAGTGTCCTTTGTGGATCTTGTGGCACCTGCCGGACAGGCTCGAGGATCGCTGGTACCTTTGCGGTAATGGTTCGGTACCAGTGTGGTTATCGGTTGGTACTACCCGCTGTGGCGTCCTGAGCGAGTCGTTGATTCCGACTTGTTTTCAGGAGCCATTCCATGAGTTCACGTGAGGCTATTCCGCGTTCGGGTTTCGATCGCGATTCGATGCCGCTGGATGCCGCACGGTCGGCGTTCGAGTGGTTGGTCACCGGACCGCATCCGGTGTCGATCGACGGCCGGTTGTTCCACGGGCTTCCAGCGCGGCGGGTGCCGCTGAACGAGTTGCGGGACCGGCTGCTGCGCCGCGGTTGCCCGCACACGCTGCGGGACGGGGTGTGGGCGCATCTGGTCCTGCGCGCCCGCACGGAGGGCGGCCCGTGGACGGTCGGCGCGGTCGGTGTTGCGCTGCCCGCGCTGATCTCCATCGCCGCCAGCTTGTCGGCGAGGTTCGCCGGTGACCCGCGTGACATCCATGCCGCGGTACTCGCCGGGTTCGTCGCCGAACTCGCCACGGTCGACCTGCGTCGCCCGCGGGTCATGGTGCGGCTGCGGTGGGCCGCCTACCGCGCCGGCCACGCGTGTGTGCGGGAGGCGCTCGACGCGCCGGTGCCCTCGGGCCACGGGTTCCGATCGACGATGCCGCCGGCCCCGTGGGGCCACCCCGACTTCGTTCTCGCCCGCGCCGTCGCCGAACGAGCGATCACCGCCGGCGAGGCCGAACTCATCGGCTCCACCCGGCTGGAAGGCGTGCCGCTGGTCGACGCCGCGGCCGAACGCAACCTCTCCTACCAAGCAGTAAAGAAGGCGCGTCAACGAGCCGAGCGCCGCTTGGTCGCCTACCTGCTCGACGCCCCCGACGCCCTCCACACCGATCCCCGCGAGCGGGACCTGGCGGCCCAGGTGGTCGACGCGGTGATCATCACCAACGCCGCCGACGCCGACGCCGGTGCGGCTCCGTCCCCGGCGCTGTCACGCGGTGTCACTGATATGTCGGCGCGGGCGGTGAGGAAAGTCGGCGGTCGGGTGTCCCCGGAGGGCCGATTTTCCGGAGTTCAGGGGTGCGGGAGGAGACCAGCCACCCCCGCGCACACCACCTCTTCGCCCACGCCGCCGCGCGAGTCCACACAGCACTCGGCACAGCGGCTGTCGGGCACGACTCCGGGAGTGTCGCGATGCGCCTAATTCGCACCCCTGTTTGTTCTCGCAACCATCGCCGGCCCGGTCAACACCGGTCATTCCGGGAGGTTGTCCTCGGTCGCCGCGAGGCGGCCTCGTGGGCCCACACACCGCCGTGCGTGGGCCGGCGCAGGCCAACCCGCTACGGCAACAGACCTCCGACCTCTGATCGGGTCAGCAGCCGTGTGCTGTTGGTCGCCGAACTGGTCTCGCTGGTCCTGCTGGGCGCTGTCGCGACCGCGCACGCGGACGGCTCCGGCAGCACGGTGGTGCTCGCGATCGCGGGCAGCATCGACGAGGTCCTGACCAACATCCGTAACTGGTTGATGGGCATCCTCGCCGCGTTGGCGACGGTGTTCCTCACCATCGGCGGTGTCCGCCGCGTGTTCGGCGGTGGTGACCCCGGCGAGCAGGAGAAGTCGAAGGAAGCGTTCAAAGCCGCCGGTATCGGTTATGGCCTGGCAGCGCTCGCCCCGCTGGTCGTCACCGTGCTCAAGGGCATCGTGGGGGCCTGAGGCCATGCATCACGCCAAACGCCCCGCGACCTGCTCCACCGGTAGGTCGGTCGGCTCCACTGGGGATTCGCCGCGCGATGACTCCCCCGCGCTGGGGCGCGTGCCGGCAGCGGTGCCCGGCACGGGGTTCCGACCAGGGTCGCTCGCGCTTCTGGGCCGTCTTCGGCGAGCCCGTTGGCGGCTGCCGCTCCTCACGCGTGGCCGGGCGTTGACGGCGTTGGTAGTGAGCCTGGTCGTCCTGGCTGCGGGTGCGCTCGCCGCCGCAGTCGACCGGCCTACCGCCATCTCGCCTGCTGCCGCGGCGCAACCGGCGCCGGGGTCATCCGCGGCAGCGGATCCGTGTGTGATCGCGCCCCCGGAGGTGTGCACCCCTCCCCCACCGACCACGACCACCGCCGTGCCGTCTCGTCCGGGGTCACCCGGCGAAACATCCACCACCTCGCCCCCAGTCTCGTCGTCTGTGCCGTGTTCTGGGGAGGGCTGTATCCCGCAGCCGGGTGCCACGACGGCGCCACCGACCGACTCGGGCGGGGACCCAACCGACGACGGGGAGTCTGAGGATGAGTGCGGGATCACCGATATCGGTGCGTGCATCACCGAAGCGCTCAACGCGTTCTTTCGGGGCATCGTCACTGCCGCGCTCAACCCGCTGCTGGACTTGTTGTCCCGGACTCTGCTCACCACACCGCTGCCCGAGGACTTGCCGCAGCTGGGGAAGTTGTGGGACAGCTCCTGGCAGATCCTGCTGGTCTCCTACGGGCTGCTGATCCTGATCGCCGGGGTCATCGTGATGAGCTATCACACCCTGCAAGCCCGGCATTCGGTCAAAGAGATCGCGCCGCGGATCGTGGTCGGGTTCCTCGCCGGTGGGTTGTCGTTGTGGGTGGCGACCAAAGCCATCCAGATCGCCAACGCTCTCGCCCAGGCGGTGATGAGCGGTGGGGTGGACAGCAGCGAGCCCATGCTGGTGCCTGGTGAGGCGTTGAAGGACCTGGTCATCGGTGCGCTCACCGGCGGGATCTGGATCATTTTCCTCGGGATCGCGCTCGCCGGGATGCTGGTGGTGCTGCTGGTCACCTACATCGTTCGGGTCGCGCTCACCTTCGCGGTGATCGCCGGCGCGCCCCTCGCGTTGATGTTCCACGCCCTGCCCCAGACCGAGGGCATCGGCTACTGGTGGTGGCGGGTGTTGGGCGGCTGCCTGACGATCCAGATCGCCCAGTCGTTGACGTTGATCACCATGATGCGTGTGTTCTTCGCGCCCGGCGGGTTCACGATGTTCGGCCCCAACGTCGACGGGTTGGTGAACCTGCTCGTCGCGATCGCGCTGATGTATGTCCTGTTCCGGATCCCGGGCTGGATCCTCGGCGCCGTTCACGTCGGCGGCGGACGCCGCTCGATGATCGGCACCCTCGCCCGCGGCTTCGTCTTCTACCAAGCATTCCGCCACTTCGGCGGCGGCGGACATGGACGCGGGCAGGGCGGCGGGGCTCGTGGAGGCGGCGGGGCTGGTGGAGGGCCCGCCGGGCCCGCCGGTGGCCGTGGCGGAACTGGCCGTCGCCGTGGCGGTGGCGGTGGTGGTCCCGGATCTGGTGGTCATCCTGGAGGCGGTGCCCGTCCCCGCGGCGGCGGACGCGGCCAGCGGCGCCGTAATCCGCGAGGCCAGGCCGCCGCTGCGCACCGGCAGCAGGCGCCACCGTTTCCCGGCGCAGCCCGCGCCGGAACGGCGGCCACGCCCCGACCCGCCCGCGGCAGCGGCCGCCCGGAGGACACGCCCGTTCTCGGGCGGGATGGGCAGTACCGGCTGCCCTTGGAGGTCCAGCGCGTCACTCCGACGCCAGCGGCGGCTGGTGATGCCGACGCGGGTAGTCGGCGCGCGGGCCGCGGAGGTGGTGGGAAGCAGCGTGAGTTGCCGTTCGATCCCTACCGGGGCAACCGTCCCAACCGGTCCGGGCAGCACCCGCTGCCCCTGGACGGCGTGCGTCGAGCTCCCGCACCGAAGCCCGCGCCCGCTCCACCGCCCAAGCCACCGCCTCGCCCCGCGCCGCGAGCGGGACAGCAGCTGCGGTTGCCCCTGGACCTGCCCAAACCACCCAAACCGCCAACGACGCCGGTGTTCAGCTCACCACCGCCGTCGCGGCCGGGGCGGCCGAGTTCCCAGCCTGGAGGTAAGGCCTCATGACCGCTCCTGTCCGTATTCCGGCCGACGTCGACATGCACGACCGCGTTCTCGGTCCGCTGACCGCGCGGCAACTGGCCATCCTCGCCGCGGCCGGGACAGTGCTCTACCTGATCTGGGCGGCGACCCGCGCGTTCGTGCCGATCCCGGTGTTCCTGGCCTTCGCCGTCCCGGTCGGCGCAACTTCGGCGATACTCGCGTTGGGCACACGCGACGGCATGCCGATGGACAAGCTGCTCGTCGCCGCGATCCGCCAACAGATCGCTCCCCGCCACCGGGTCGCCGCGCCCGAGGGTGTGCGCCCAGCACCCGCCTGGCTCACCCCCGACACCGACCGCACCGCCGGCCAGAACCCGGGCCGCCGCAAAAGCCGACTCGAGCAGGTCTCGCCCTCGGCGTTGCGGCTGCCGGCCGAAGCGGTCACCGAGGCTGGTGTGGTTGACCTGGGTGTTGACGGGCTGGCGGTGGTCGCGGTGGCCTCGACGGTGAACTTCGCGTTACGGACCCCGAACGAGCAGGAAGCGCTGGTCGCGAGTTTCGGCCGCTACCTGCACTCGTTGACCGCGCCGGTGCAGGTGCTCGTGCGCACCGAACGACTCGACCTCACCGCCCAGATCGGCGAGTTGCGTGACCGCGCGGGCGGGCTGCCGCACCCCGCGTTGGAGGCCGCGGCGGTCGAGCACGCCGACTACCTCGTTCAGCTCGGACAGCAGTCCGAACTGCTGCGTCGTCAGGTGCTGCTCGTGCTCCGCGAACCACTCGGCGTCGCGACCCCGACCGACGGCCTGGGAGGCCCTGGCCCGCTGACCGCCCTGAGCGCACTACTCGGATCCAGGGCAGGCACGCGCCGCAAACAAACAGACGGGCGGGTCGACGTCGGAACTCGGCGGGCGGCGGAGTCGCGTTTGGTGCGTCGCCTCGGCGAGGCGGTCGAACTGCTGTCGCCCGCGGGGATCGTGGTCACCCCGCTGGACGCCGGACAAGCCACGGCGGTGCTGGCCTCGGCGTGCAACCCCGACAGCCTGCTGCCGCCCTCAACCGGGCTGGCCGGCGCGGATGAAGTCATCACCACCGCCACCTCCCGCATCGACCTCCCCGCACACGACAACAACGGCCACGGGCACGGCTGGGACTACGAGGACGACTACCCGGACGGCTACCCGGATGACTATGAAGATGAGAGAGGGCAGTTCTGATGGTCTCCCGCCCGCGTAAGACCCGCGGCAACCACAGCGCGGCCGGCCCGGCATCGGCGGCGGCGGCGTTCACTCCCGATGCTCTGTCGGTGGCCGCGCGGCACCTGGAGGTCGGTGGTGAGTGGGTCTCGAGCTTCGCGGTCGTGGGTTTCCCGCGCGAGGTGCACCCCGGCTGGCTTTCCCCGCTGCTGACCTACCCCGGACGCCTGGACGTCTCCGTGCACATCGAGCCGATCGACCCGGCCACCGCCGCCTCACGACTGAAGAAGCAACTGGCGAAACTCGAGTCCGGGCGCCGGCACACCGCCGAACACGGACGCCTGTTCGACCCGCGGGTCGAAGCCGCCACCGAAGACGCCTACGACCTCAGCTCACGCGTAGCCCGCGGTGAGGGGAAACTGTTCCGTGTCGGGCTCTACCTGACCATCCACGCCACCACCCAGCAGGCCCTCACCGACGAGGTAGCCGCCCTGCGGTCGCTGTGCGCGTCGCTGCTGCTCGACGCCAAACACACCACCTACCGGTCGCTGCAGGGCTGGGTGTCCACGCTGCCGATGGGGCTGGACCTGATCGGCATGCGACGCACCTTCGACACCTCCGCACTCGCGGCGATGTTCCCGTTCACCAGCCCCGACCTACCCGCCCCCGACCCCACCAGCGTCGCGGCACCCTCCGGAGTGCTCTACGGCTACAACATCGGCTCCCAAGGCCTGGTGCACTGGGACCGATTCGGCGACGGAATGCACAACCACAACTCCGTCATCCTCGGCCGATCCGGCGCCGGCAAGTCCTATCTGGTGAAACTGGAACTGCTGCGCAGCCTGTACCGGGGAATCGAGATCGCCGTCGTCGACCCCGAAGACGAGTACGCCCGCCTCGCCGCCGCGGTCGGCGGCACCTACATCCACCTCGGCGCCCACGGCGTCCGCCTCAACCCCTTCGACCTCCCGATCCACACCCGAACCGACGGCCGCCGCACCGCCCCGAAAGACGCACTCCTCCGCCGCAGCCTGTTCCTGCACACCGTGATCGCTGTCCTCACCGCCGACAGCACCGGCGGTGAACTGGCGGCGGCGGAGCGGGCGGCGTTGGACCGGGCGATCGCCGCGACCTACCAGAGCGTGGGCATCACCGCCGACGCCCGCACCTGGACCCGACCCTCACCCACGCTCCGGGTCCTGCGAGACCAGCTCGCGGGTGCTGGGCAGGCCGGCGACCGCGCCGCCGGTGAGCTCGCCGCGCGGCTGCACCCGTTCGTCGAAGGCGCGTTCTCTTCTCTGTTCGATGGGCCCAGCAGCGTCAACCCCGAAGGCCATCTCGTGGTGTTCAGCCTGCGTGACCTACCCGACGAGCTCAAGGGCATCGGCACCCTGCTCACCCTGGACGCGGTGTGGCGGCGGGTGTCCAACCCCGCCATCCGCCGCCCACGCCTGGTCGTGGTCGACGAAGCCTGGCTACTCATGAAAGAGAAAGCCGGAGCCGAGTTCCTCTTCCGCATGGCCAAAGCCAGCCGCAAACACTGGGCCGGACTCACCGTCGCGACCCAGGACACCGCCGACGTCCTCGGCAACGACCTCGGCAAAGCCGTCATAGCCAACGCCGCCACACAAGTGTTGCTGCGGCAGGCATCCCAGGCCATCGACGAGATCACCCACACCTTCGACCTCTCCGCCGGCGAACGAGCCTTCCTGCTCTCCGCCGACCGAGGCCAAGGCCTGCTGTCCGCGGGGACGCAACGGGTGGCGTTCCAGAGCATCGCTTCCCCGACCGAGCACTACCTGGTCACCAGCAACCCCGCCGAACTCGCCGCCCACCAAGGCGCGGGCGACACCGCCGGACCAGTCGATGAGGCCGAGGCCGCGTTCGTCGACCTGGGCGTCGACGAACGCGACCACCCACCCGTGGAAGGCGACGAGTTCGGCTCTGACGACGAGCACGTCCACCTCGACGCCGCCTGACCAAAGCCCCTTTCCGCGCACGTTCGCGCGTCCCGTCAAAAGGACTCCGATGTTGCCTCGAATACCTGGCTGGGAACCGCCTGCCCTCAATCAGCCTCCGGACACGCATTCCAACACCGACATCCTCTCCGCGCCCTCACCGACCGCCGCGGGGTGGATGGAGGACTACCTGCGCGACCCCGGCGGCGCCCTGCTCGCGCTACTGGCACGGCTGCGGGACCTCGCCGTGGACTGGGGCCCGGTCGCGGCCCCGGTCCTCGCGGTGCTCGTCACGGGGGTTGTGGTTGGTCGGCGGTGGTGGGCGCGACGGTGCCACGCGCTGCTGCTGGCCGGTCCCTATGGTGCCCGTCAGGTCACCGTGCTCGCCCCACCGCAGGTGGATCCCGCGGGCGGGGCCGCGTTGTGGTCCAACTTGGTCGGGCTGCTCCGGCCGCGTTGGCGCCGCGCGTTCACCGGCCAGCCCCACGTGACGTGTGAGTACGTGTTCTCCGAGGCAGGGGTCGCGATCCGGCTGTGGGTGCCCGGTGTCATCCCACCCGGCCTGGTCGAGCGCGCGGTCGAGGCCGCCTGGCCCGGCGCGCACACCCGCGTCGCCCCGGCCCAACCACCACTTCCCCCGGCAGGTGAGACGCAGCGGCGGCTGGTGGTCGGCGGCGAGTTGCGCCTGGCGCGGCCCGAGGCGTTGCCGATCCGTAGCGACTTCGACGCCGACCCGATCCGCGCGTTGCTCGGCGCGCCGGTCGGACTCGGCCGTGACGAGTACGCCTGCGTGCAGGTGCTGGCTCGTCCGGTCACCGGCCGCCGTGTCCAACGCGCCCGCCGCGCCGCCCGACGCGTCCACACCGGCGGATCGACCCGGCTGGTCGGTCGCCTGCTCGACGCGGTCACCCCCGGCACCGGCAGCCGCTCGCGGCGCTCCACCCCGGCTCGAACGAGCACCGGGGCGTTGCACAGTGACCCGCAGACCGTGCTGGAGTACGCGGCGCAGAACCGCGCGATCGTCGGCAAACACCGCGGCTCCCAGTTCGAGACCGTCATCCGCTACGCCGTGGCCACCCTGCTCCCCGCCGACACCGACGAGGACCAGGTCCGCCAGGCACGGGATGTCGCCCGCGGCCGAGCTCACGCCTTGGCCGCCTCGTTCGCCTCCTACACCGAGCACAACCACTACACCCGCCACCGCATCCGCTACCCCGGCCGAGTCATCGACGCCCGGCGGCTCGGGCGGGGTGACCTGTTGTCGGTGCCCGAACTCGCGGCGATCGCGCATTTGCCCACCGACGAGGCCATCCCCGGCATCCAACGCGCCGGAGCCCGCGCCATCGCACCCCCACCAGGAATCGCCACCCCCGGCCCCGAAGCCAAACCCATCGGAATCACCGACACCGGCCACAAGCGGCCTGTAGCCCTACGCGTCCCCGACGCACGCCACCACCTGCACATCATCGGCGCCACCGGCAGCGGCAAAAGCACGTTGCTCGGGAACATGATCCTGGCCGACGCCGAGGCCGGCCGCGGGATCGTGCTGATCGACCCCAAGGGCGACCTCGTCACCGACGTCCTGTCCCGACTCCCGACGTCGGCGGCCGACCGGGTGGTGATCTTCGACGCCGACAGCAAAACCCGACCACCCTGCCTCAACCCCCTGGACGGCGGCGACACCGACCTCACCGTCGACAACCTCGTGTCCGTGTTCCGGCGGGTGTACTCGGCGTTCTGGGGGCCCCGCACCGACGACGTCATGCGCGCCGCCTGCCTCACCCTCCACACCCAAGACGGCATCGCCACCCTCGCCGATCTGCCGAAACTGCTGGCCGATGAGGCGTTCCGCAGCCGAGTCACCGCCGGGATCACCGACCCCGTCCTACGCGGATTCTGGACCTGGTACGAAGAACTCACCGACTCCAGCCGCTCCCAGGTCATCAGCCCACTGATGAACAAACTCCGCGCCTTCCTCCTGCGCCCGTTCGTCCGCGACGCCATCGCCAGCGGACACTCCACAGTAGACATGAACGAAATCCTCGACGGCGGCATCTGCCTCGTACGCATCCCCAAAGGCTCGCTCGGTGAGGAAACCACGCGACTAGTCGGATCGCTGGTGGTCGCCCGCACCTGGCAAGCCACCACCAGCCGAGCCCGCACCCCGCAACGGCAACGCCGCGACGCGTCGCTGGTCATCGACGAATGCCACAACTTCCTCAACCTGCCCTACCCCATCGAGGACATGCTCGCCGAAGCCCGCGGATTCCGCGTCGCGATGACCCTCGCCCACCAACACCTCGGCCAACTCCCCCGCGAACTACGCGAAGGCCTCTCCACCAACGCCCGCTCCAAAATCTTCTTCAACGCCAGCCCAGAAGACTCCCGCGAACTATCCCGCCACACCACACCCCGGCTGACCGACCACGACCTCTCCCACCTCGGCGTCTACCACGCCGCCGCCCGCCTCGTGCTCAACGGCGAACAAGCCCAGCCCTTCACCCTGCACACCCAACCGCTCCCACCCGCCATCCCCGGCCGGGCCCGCGAGATCCGCGGCATCGCGCGCCGCACCGCGCGGACTCGCGTGACCGAGGCCGCCGCCAGCGGGCCCCGAACTCCCGGCACCCGACCGTCTCACGCCCCGTCAGGTCCGCCCCGACCAGCAAACCGAAGCGAGCCCGTCACGCGCCCGCGTAGCGCCGACCCCCGCCGCAACGGCTGACCTCAAACCCTTCCTCGCCTACCCGCCCTATCACGCCCCGGCGCCGCTACGCGCCAAAGCGGTTTCGCCATGCACTGGCGATAGGTAGGTATTGAAGATGTGCACTATTCCACCATCTTCAAGATCACCCGACTCTCGGGAAGACCATGGTGGTTGGCTACCCCGCGGCCGGCGTGACGGAGTGGCGGAAGGGCTATTCCGTCGTCGTGGTTGGCGGCTTGGTCCAGAAGTCGCCGTCGAGCCGAAACCGGAGCGCGACGGCTTCTGTCGTCTGCTCGGTCCATTCCTTGATGAATTCGGCCGAGGGCGACGGCGGCCGTTGCAGCCATCGTTCGGCGGCCTCCCTCAAGATTTCGTGCGCGACGTCGTCGTCGGTTTTCCCAGTCTCGAACAGATCCGTCAGCTCAGCCCAAGCCGCATAGACGGCACCACCATGAGGCAGCCATCCCAGATCGTTGAGCAACGCCCCTGGGCAGTAGCAGGCAGCCCCGTAGGCATTCTCCGGGTCGCGCGCCTCCAGCACTTGCAGGCAGATGGGGTCGATCTTCTCTCGAAACAGATCCCATTCGCGTTCGAGATCGGAACTGTCCGTCACTGCGTCACCGAACTTCCCGAACACTAACGACAGGCAGGGATCGCGAGTGCCCACTATCCCAGTACTTTCAAGATCGTTTGACTGTCGGACGGTTGGTTCTGGTCGCGGCCTGGTCGGTGACAGTATCGGCTGCAAGGTAGTCGGTCCATGTGGTTTGGGCGTACTTGGCCCAGGAGTGGGCTGTTCCGGGATGGATGCCGAACAGGTCGGCGATCACGATCGGTGGCAGAGCGCCGACGGCTTCGATCATTGCCGTGTTGCGGGCAGCAAGTGTGGGCAATCCGTGCTGTCGCAGGAGCTTTTGTGTAGCCCGAGCGCTTCGCGGCTTGCCCGGCTGGCTGGCGGGCAGGAGGTATCGGGGTCGATCGCCGTTCGGCGGTCGCACCATCGACCGGTAGGACGGGTCGGCGAGGTTGTCATCGATCAGCGCAGCCAGTTTGGGTGGCAGCAGCACTGGATGCTGGGCGAGGATAAGGAACGCGTCTCCGTTGTCGCGTTGGAGCCGGTCGGCGGTGAGTTCGACGATGCGGCTGATCGGCAGGCCGTAGAGCCTGACCAGGCTGCCCGCGATCCGCACCTCACGCGGGAGGGTTTCGTCGTTGAGGCAGCGGCGCAACTGTTGGCGGTACTGCTCCTCGGTGAGGAAGTGGACCGGCAGGCCGCCTCTGCCAGCCGGGAGTTCCAGGCGGTCGGTGAGGCGACGCTGACCTGCCCAGCGCACGAAGGGCACAAGATCCTGGCGCCGGGTCGGGTGGGCGTCCAGCCAGCAGTCGAGCTGATCTTGGGTGAGCGTGTCGAGCGTGGTCGTCCTGGCTTCGAGCCAGTCCAGGAACGCGATAGCGGTGCGGATGTCGGTTCGGTCGGCAGCAGCGGCGGCTTCGGTGTAGCGGTTGCGGGCGTGCCGTCTGCGGGCATCGCGGATCACGTGCCATTCCGCGAACGGGCGGACAATTCGCTGGTGAGGTTTGGGCAACCCGCTGATTGTGCGGTCAGCCCACGATTCCAGCAGGTTGAGGTGTTCGGCCCGGGACGGCAAGGCGCCGGTGGCGATAAGTGCATCGCGAACGTAGAGGGTGCTGCGGGTGGGCGGCAGGCCGTCCAGCAGGGCGTGGGTGATCTCGACGGGTTGTGCGGCCAGGTCTGCCAGCAAGGCTGCCGCAGGGTGGTAGTAGAGCCAGTTCAGGACCGAGTACGCGTTCTGGGCGGAGGTCAGTGCCTGTGCCAGTGGCTGAAGTTGTTGTGCCACTGTGCCATCGTCGCCGCCGAGCAGGCCATATACCCGGTGGGTCACCACGCAGCGGGCGCAGCAGCTGTCGGTGTGCAGTCGGCCTGGCTGACCGCATCGGCGGCAGGTGAAGTCCACGGTGGACCCAGCGCATGGCCCGCAGATGTCCTCACCGGTGTCGGAGCGACCAACCAAGACTCGCGGAACGTCGCACTGTGGGCAATGGGACGGGTTGCGCAGTCGGTGGAAGGCGCAGCGGCAGCAGATGTAGCCACGCGGCCACCGGCCATACAGCTCAGCGGTCTGGCCGCAGTCGTCGCAGTGGCCGGAGCCGCGAGGGCGGCAGGCGGTGCAGTGAAACGCCCCACCTCGGCCGCCGAATCCGCTGCCTGGTCGGACCCGCTCGCATACGACGCACCGGCCGGTCTGCTTGTAGCACTGGGCGCACCGGTCCGGCTGATCACCGATCGCGCGGGTGCGGATCGGTCGGATGTGGCCGCACACTCCGCAGCGCCGAGGTGGACGCCGGTAGCAATTGCGGCAGATGGCGCCGTCATCGGTGATCACAGCCGCTGGGCGCTGATCACCGCATTGGATGCATCGGCGTGCTGCCTTGGGAGCACAGGTCTCGCACCAGGCGGCGCCGTCGGCTCGTCGTTTGGTCGGCTGGCGGCGTCGCCCGCACTCGATGCAATCTTCGAACCGTTCCTCGTCGCTGGCGTAGCAACGCCGGCAGATCGGTCCCTCCGGCTTGCGGGTGACGACGTGGGCTTCCTGCCCACAGCGCGCGCAGGTGCTCACTTTCGACTTGTGCTTGCACCAGTTGCAGCACCGGCCGACTGGGGTGCGGCATTCGAGCGGTCGGTCGGACCGGCCGCAGATCGAGCATGCGGGCGCTGTGACCGGGTGGCCCGCGGCGGCCAGCAGGAGCAGGAGCCGGGCCAGCGCGAGCGGGCAGTCCGGCGGTGGGACGCGCAGCGCGTCGGGATGCTGGTCGAGGTAGCGATGCAGAGCCAGCGCACCCCAGGCCGTCCACGCCTGGGCCTGTTCAAGGAACTCCTGGGCCTCGGGTGGGGTGGCCGTGGGATTGGTGATGTCCCTGAGTGCCGCGACCAGCCGGGCTCGGGCGCCGTCGCGTGCGGCGATGCGGTCCAGGCGCTGCCTCTCGCCCTCGCGGTTGCGCACCCGACGCAGGACGCTCGGCTTGGGCCGCTGGGTATTCGGTGTGGTCATGGCTGTTGCGGTCGGTGCTGGTCGGGTCGGCGCACGACCGAACGCCGGGGCGCCGGAGCGGGATCGCCGGTGGTTCCAGCAGCGCTTTCGGCGGTCCTGCGGAGCTGCTGGTTGACGATCTCCGGCTTGATCAGGTCGTTCGGTTCGCAGTCGAGGATGTCGCACAGCGCCACCAACGTGTCCATGCTCAACCGTTGCGGCGGCTGGGTCACCATCCGATACACCTGCTCGCGGGACAAAACGATCCCCCGCTCGGCCAGCAACGGGACCAGATCCGAGGTCTGGAACATGTCTCGGTCGGCCATCAGATGGCGCAACCGCCACTGGTATCCCATTTTCTTGAGCACCGCATCACTCCCAATCCTCGCCCAGCCAGCCTCTCAACGCTTTCTCCAGCAGCTTGTTCCGGTACTCGTTGGACACTCCCTCTGGCGACGTCAGATATCGCAACTGTCCGAATGCCTCCGTTCTGGATCAGTGGCTCGCGGGATCGGGCCGGTGATCGACGTCGATGCCGTAGTCGGCGAGCCAGGACGTCAGGTGCTCCCGCGAGGCGGTCGCGAGGCAGCCGCCAGTGAATCTCTGATCATTGGTGACCTCGGCGATCACGTAGCTCGGCGGTCGGAAGGCGAGCATCGCGTTGTCCGTGTCGAATTCGACCTCGGCCAGGACAAGCCCGTGCAGCGGTGGAGCGAAGACATCGATGCCGAAGGGCGGGATGCTGTAGCGCGTCTTGATCAGCGTCGTGGTGGGCAGGTCAGCGAGCAGGTCGTACTCGGTTTTGGACAGGTAGGTGTTGGTGATCAGGCCCTGCACCGGTCCGGGACGTTCGGCGGGCATCTTCTGCGTGAACTTGTATTGGTGACCGCCTCGCTGGTCGTCCATGTGTCGCAGGCGCAGGGTGGTGCCGGTCAAGTAGCGGTCGGTGATCGTGCGGATCGCAGTCGCAGGCGAGTCGCTAGGCAGGTCGGCAAGCAGGAATCTGCGTTCGCGCTCGACGCGGGCGTATTTTCCGGGAACGGGCGAGTCTGGGGATGTCACGAGTCTGATCTGCTTTCACCTCGACGAAGGGGACGGCTGTTCGGTGCGGCGGCTGATCTCCGCGGCGTAGGCGGTCCAGTCGCCGCTGCTGGCGCGTTGCCAGGCGACCGCGACACTGATGTGGATGCCGAGCATCTTGGCGAGAATGGCAGCGGGCAGGTCAGTGGCGAGTTGGAACAGGGCGGTGGATCGTGCTTGTCCTGGCTGCAGTCCAAGTTGGCGGAGTCGTTGGCCGAGTTGGTAGGAGCTGATGGGGCGGCCGGGTTGTCCGCCGGGGAATAGCCAGGGCGAGGTTCCTGTGTCGCCGATCGCGGCGTGACCGCGGCGGGAAGCGACGAGTTGCAGGGTGAGTCCGGCAAGGGGTTCGGGCAGCACGACGGGCTCACGGCCGAGCCGCAGCCGTACTTCGTGGTCGTGGTGTTCGACGTGTTCCAGGGTGAGGCGGCTGATGGCCGATGGCCATTGGGCGTAGAGCAAGAGCAGCAGACCTGCGACGCGGTCTTCGGGTTTGACGGATTCGTCGTGCAACAGCCAGCGGGCTTGTTCCCAGCGTGTTTCGGTGTCGATGACGCGTGCTGGTCCGCCCCACCGGGTTGCGGGGTAGGTCAGCTGAGTCAGCTTCTGTTTCTTGGCCCATCGGACGAAGTGGCCGGCTTCGGCCCGGTGTGTGGCGTTGTCGTCGGTGAGCCAGCGCTCGAGATCGGGCTGCCCGCAGGTAGGGAGCGTCAGGTCGTGCGAGGTCAGCCAATCGAGGAAGGCGATCGCGCCGCGAAGGTGCTGGCGGGCCGTTGCGAGCTGGTTGTGGGTGGTTTCGGTGCCTTCGACTCGGCGGCGCAGCCGCCGGAGCAGGTGCCAGATGCCGTAGCTGCGCAGCAGTTGCTGCTGGGAGGGGTCTGGGCGTTCGGAGACAGCTTGGGTGATCCAGTGTTCGAGCCGGGACATCTGCTCATCACGGTGCGGAAGTGCACCGGCCGCGACCAGCACGCTGCGCAGGTGCTCAAGTGGTTTGCCGGGCGGCAGCGTGTCCAGTGTGTCGTGGGTGAGCTCGCCCTGGTTGCGCAGTTCGCGCAGGATTGTGGGGGTCGTGCTTCTGTTGAGCCAGCTTTCCACTGTGGACGGGCGACTGGTGGTGGTCACGGCTTGGTAGAACGTCTGCAGGTGCTCGGGTATCTGCCCGTCCTTGGCAGCGAGAAGTTCGCGCAGCCGACGGTTGATGGTGCACTGGGCGCAGCGGCCGGCGTGGATGCGGCCAGGTTGTCCGCAGGTCGGGCAGCTGCGCCAGAAGTCGGCGTCGGGACGGGTGCAAGTCGAGCAGAGTGGTTGCGCGAGAGTTCCGCCGCGAAGCCGGGCGGTCTCACCGCATCCGGCGCAGGTGATCCATCGCTGTTTGCAGGCCCGGCACCAGGGTTTGCCGGTGGTCTCGGAGATCAGCCCCGGGCCTTGGCGCCGGCAGATCTCGCAGGTCACGGTGTTCCAGGGGCGGCAGCTCTCGCAGAGCGGTCCTTGCGGGGTCCGGATGCTGACACGTCGCCGCCGACCGCACCCTGTGCAGTCCTGGAGGTTGGCGGGCTCGCTGACGTAGCAGGTCGAACAGAGAGGGCGTCCGTGTTCGTCGCGGGCAGCTGCTTCGCGAACGTCCCCGCAGCGGGCGCAGGGGTGCGCGCGGGTTTTGGCCACGCAGGTTCGGCAGTGCCATCGGCCGTTGATCTGGCGATACAGACGCATGACGCGATCGCAGCCGGGGCAAGCGGGGCGGGTTATCGCCTGTGCTCCGGCGGCGATCAGCTCATCGATCAGTCCCAGCACGCCCATCAGCGGAGCGGCCGCGCCTTCGCCGGTCAACAGCTTCGGGTTGTCCTCGACGGCCCACGCCAGTTGCCGCAGCTTCGCCGGGCGGGTGAACACCCGCAGGGCGGCGGTGGCGACCGTCTGGGCAGGCAGGGACGGGTCCAGCAGGGCGATTGTGTCCGCGAGAACGACCAGCGGATCGCGGTCGGGGTCGTCCGGGCAGTGCTTGCAGCGTGGTTGGCCACCTCGATCGAGGGTGACGATGGCCTTTGTCTGACCGCAGGATGCGCAAGCTCGATGTGGTGGTTTGTCGCAGGGCGCGCAGTACCAATGCTCGCCGCGGCGTTGCAGACTGCGCAGTGTCCGGGCGCATTTCGCGCAGGTCGGCGACGACACCCGTTGCGCGCCGATCCGTCGCAGCGCCAAGAGCAGGTCGCCGATCGCCTTGGGTGCCGGAGAGCGTCCGTCGAGCAACACGCCGGGTTTGTCGAGCAACGCTTGAGCGAGTCGTCGCTGCTTGGCTCTGCCACCGGCCAGCGCCGCAGCTGTCGCCTCGATGGCCGCGCGTTCCAGATCGGGCTCGTGGACGGCGACGAGATCAGCCACTACTCGCAGTGGATCCGCGAGCACCTCCGGTGCCATCGCCGAGGTCATCGGTCACGCGCCGGTGATGCGGGCCCGTTTGGGACGCAGGCCACCGACGCCGGCGTCCTCACCTGTGGCGGTGCGCTTCTTGGTCGCCGGCTGGGACGCGACGGGCTCGATCAGCTCGTCCATGGTGCAGCCCAGGATGTCCAGCAACGCCATCAGGACCTTCAGGCTCAGCCGTTCGGGACGCTCCACGACCAGCCGATAGACCTGGCTGGAAGACAGATGGATGCCCCGCTGCGCCAGAGGTTCGGTCAGGTCGGTGGTCTGGAACATCTCCCGGCTGGCCATGACGTGGCGCAGGTTCCACCGGTAGTCGAGTTTGCGAGCCATTCACTGCTCCTTCCCGTGTCCAGTCGGCTGTTCGAAGGCCGGAGTGAGGGCTTTGCGCAGCGCGGTGTTCATGAAGTCGCCGGACACGTGGGTGTAGATCGCCGTCGACGTGTCGCACCGGTGCCCGACGGCCTCTTGGATGAACCGCCGGTCCACTCCTTGCTCGGTCAGATGCGTGACCCACGAATGCCGAAGGCTATGGGGCGACAGGGCTTTCGGCAGGCCGAGCGCGTCGCGGTAGGACACGAATCGGGCGTTGATCTCCGCTGGCTTGATCCTCCCGCCCCGTTCGGTCACCCACAGCGCCGGATGATCGTCACAGCCGAACCGGGGGCGGATGTTCTCCACGTAGTCCGCGACCGCGTCCACCGCCCAGCCCATCACCGACGGCACGTTGCGGCGCCGTGGCGGTTGGCCGCGTACCGCCTTGCCGTAGCGGACGTGCAGCATCCCGTACCGGCCGAACTCCGGCACGGCCGGGTTGCGACCCCAGTCAGCCAGGTCCAGCTTGGACGTCTCGGTGCGGCGCAGACCCCACCCGTAGACGACCTTGAACAACGTGGCATCTCGATAAGCAGCCAGCGCACCCTTGCGCTTGGCCCGCACCGCGCGGTCGACCTGGTCATCGGCATAGTCCAGGAACCGCTGCAACTCCTCGCGGGTGAAAGGACGCGCCTCGGGATCGCCCTCGTAGTCGTTGAGGTGGGCGATGGTGTTCCACTCGTGGCAGATCGGCACCGGATGCTCCCCCGGCCCGAACTCGGCCTCACACGCCGGAACCCAGCCGTAGCGCCCGTCGCAGAGATACTCGCTGAACAAGCGCAGATCCGTCTGATAGCCCCGAATCGTCGAGGGCGCCAGATGCTTCTCGCCAGTCAGCGATTGTGTCCACTCGTCCACCTGCGCCGGGCCCCAACGCCACGGGTACTCGTTGGTGAACGAGATGAACCGCCGCACCAGCCGCTCCCGCGGCACGATCGTGCCCTCCTGCAAGCCCCGCGCCGTCTGCTGCGCCCGCCAGCCCTCCAGCATCGCCTCAACCATCGCGTCCTCCGGCCGCAACTGCACCACACCAGAGACGAGCTGCAAGTGCGCCGCACCCGCCAGATCGCCCCGTCCCATCCACGCCTCCAGCCTCGAACTACTCGACCGTTTGAAGCCAAGATCATGCATCTAACGGGATCATCGAGCAAGTCATGCAGGCCAGGCGGCGTGTCGAGCCGACCACATGGACCCAATTACCGGCTCGCTCTCAGCAGGCGACCTGCGACTTCTCACCCGTCTGATGCAATTTCTGAGGGTTCATATAGATCGCCGTGGTCGACCCGTAGGTGTGACCGGCTTGTTCCTGCACGAAGCGGGCCGGATAGCCGAACTCGGTCAGATGCGTGATGTAGGAGTGCCGCAAGCAGTGCAGATCCAGGCTCGAATCGAGCCCGGCGTCCTCGCTGGCTGCGACGAACGCCTCGTTGATCGACCGCGGCGACAACCGGCCAGCCCGTTCGGTCACCCACAACGCCGGATGGCTGCCCGGCGCGAAGCGGGGCCGCACCTGAGTGATCCAATCCCGCAACGTGTCAAGTACCCAATCCATCTCCGGCACCAACAACACCGTCCGACGCTTCGGCGGCGACCCCTTCGGTCCCTTCCCGTACCGGACCATCAGACTGCCGAACTCGCCGAACTGCGGTGCCGCGCGGTTGCGGCGCAGATCGACCAAGTCCAGCCGAGACGCTTCCCGGCGGCGCAGCCCGAACGCGTACACCGCCTTGAGCACCGCAGCGTCCCGCGCCGCGCACAACGCGCCCTTGCGGCCCTGCGCCGCGATCACACCAGGCCGGGCGTCCGCAGCGTCGAACAACGCCTGCACCTCGTCATAGGTCAACGGCCGCCGACGCGGATCGCCTTCGTAGTCGAGCTTGTGCAGGACCGAGTTGCCCTCATGGAAAACCTGCTGCGGCGTGTCACCGAACCGCTCTTCGCACACCCGATCCCAGCCGTAGCGCGAATCAAGCAGATATTCCAAGAAAAGACTGATCGTCACCTCGTACGAACGAGCCGTCGACGACACGATCGGCGACTGACCGCCGCGCATGTCATCGATAAACGCCTCACCATCCGCCGGCGCCCACTGCCACGGATACAAACCGGTAAACCGTTCCATCCGGCGAATCAACTGCAGCCTCGGCGTGATCGTCGACGCCTTCAGGAAACGCGCGGACTGCTGCCGACGCCAACCCTCCAACATCGCCTCGAACACCCCCGGCGCCGGATCAAGGTGAACGACATTCTCCACCAACACAACACGCGCTGAACCAGGCGCTTCAACACCCACCGGGCTGTTGTACCAGACGCAACATCGATGCGCCGGGCAACGAGGCCCTGGTCCACTGTGGATTCACCCATCTCAGCGACAACTCGTGTCAGTCGCTTGACCAGCGAAAACGGCAGTTAGGCCGTTCTGTCCAATGTTGCATCCAATGCAATTCCGCTCATTTTCTTCTCGGAGGTGCCCATCATGATCACCAATCCCACCCAGCAACGCGCCTTGCGCGGTCACAAACCCACCCGACCCACGCCGCGCGCCGCGAACACCGCCGAGCACCAGGCCGCGCTGGCGTGGCGGCTCACCCCACGCGATAAGTGGATCATTCGGATGCTCTGGGAACACAAGGTGCTCACCTCTCACCAGATCACCGCCCTCGCGTTCCCCAGCTTCCGGTCCGGGCGGATGCGGCTGCGTGAGCTCTACCTCTGGGGAGTCGTCGATCGCTTCCAGCCCTTCGTCACTCTCGGCACCGCACCGATGCACTACGTCCTCGCGCCCGCCGGCGCGGTCGTGCTCGCCGCCGAAAACGGCCAGGATGTCAAGGAACTCGGCTACCGCCACGACCGCGCCTTCAACGTCGCCCACAGCCTGCGCCTCGCCCACACCATCGGCGTCAACGACTGGTTCACCGCCCTGGTCGACCGAGCCCGCCACCCCCACCCCACCGAACAAACAGAACTCGTGGCGTGGTGGTCGGAAACCCGCTGCGGCCGCCACTTCGGCGACCTGATCAAACCCGACGCCTACGGCCGCTGGTGCACAGGTAATCGGCAGGTCGAGTGGTTCCTCGAGTACGACTTCGGCACCGAGGCTCTGGCCAAGCTCGCAGGGAAACTCGCCGGCTACGCCGCCCTCGCCCAAGCCACCGGCATCACCACACCGCTGCTGATGTGGCTGCCGACCTCACGGCGCGAAGCGACCGCCCGCCAAGCACTGGCACGAGCATGGCGCGACCTCGACGACCGGCACACGGTGCCCGTCGCCACCGCGGCAGCAGAACTGCTCGATTCCGAGGTCGAGCATCCAAGCCCGGCAGACGAGGTCTGGCTCCCGCTCAACGTGACTACCGGTGCGCCCCGGCGAGCACTGTCAGGGCTGTGGGACGCCTGGCCCCATGTGCCGCCACCGGTCACGCCCACCGACGAGGCCATTGCCGGGCCGAACTCGCCGCAGTCGATGTCGCCACCGCCCTCACCGATGCCGCCCACCTCGACCAGCCCGCAGACGTCACGCGGAGCGGCCCGGCCGGGGAGCTGGTGAGGCGTGTTCGCCAAGATCGCCATCGGGGCCGCGGTGGTGTTGCTGTTCATCCCCATCATGCTCGGCATGGGCGTGAGCGCGGTAGTGGACGCACTGTTCGGCGGCTCCTCGAACACCAGCGTCGACTGCACGAAACCGGTCGCCGACATCCCACCCGATTACTGCCTGCTCTACATCACCGCCGCCCCGACTGCCCAGGGCTGGACTGGACCGTGCTCGCCGCGATCGGCGAGATCGAGACCGACCACGGCCGATCCCCACTGCCCGGTGTCCACGACGGCGAGAACTCCTCCGGCGCCGCCGGGCCGATGCAGTTCCTCGCGCCGACCTTCAACGGTGTCATCGCCGCGCACCAGATCCCGTCTGGCGGCGCGTCACCACCCTCCCGGTATAACCCGCACGACGCGACCCACGCCGCGGCCCACCTACTCTGCGACGAAGGAGTAAGCCAAGGCGACCTACGCGCGGCGATCTTCTCCTACAACCACGCCGACTGGTACGTCGACCAAGTCCTCGAACAAGCCACGACATACGCCCACGCAGCCGCGACCAGCGTCGGCACCGGCGACTGCAACGCCATCCAAGCCCCCAACGCCATCACCCTCGCCGCGATCAACTACGCCTGCGGACAACGAGGCCTGCCCTACATCTGGGGCGGCAACGGCCCAGCAGCAGGCGACGCCGGCTTCGACTGCTCCGGCCTGACCAAAGCCGCCTACGACGCCGCAGGGGTGAAGCTGCCGCGCACCGCCCAAACCCAGTTCAACGCCGGCCCCAGAGTCCCGTTCGGGCAGCCGCTGCTGCCGGGAGACCTCGTCTTCTACGGCACCCCCACCACCATCCACCACGTCGGCCTCTACATCGGCGGCGGACTCATGATCAACGCCCCCACCTTCGGGCAACCCGTACAGATCGACAACTACCGCTACAACGGCGACGACTACGCCGGAGCAATACGCCCGGCTGCCCCTATCTCGGCGTAGGTTCTCATGTTTGATTTCATTTTCTCACTGATTTCTCGTCGGTCTTTCGTAGGTGAAAGATCGGTGAGAAGTCGGACGTCGAGCCGTCCGTGCGAGGTCACTAGTTCGTGTCTGATGGCTGGGCTGTCGGGGGTGACCGGTCGTGTGTGCCTTCACGTGTTGATCGTCGAGCGGCAAGCACGCAGCTTCGAGGCGGTTACTCAGGACGACCCTGGGTTGGCGTTGGCCCGGCTGTCGGCGGCGGAACGTGAGTGGTTGGTGCAGCGGGCGGCGCGTGTTCGGGAGACGCTGACCGGATATACCTCGGGCCACGCTGGCCCCGCCGCGACGAACCCCGAACGGCCGCTGGTGACTGGACCGCCTACGCCGCCGAGGTCAGCCGGGCCGCGCGGTCGATACCACGCCGCCATGACAAGCCAGAAGTGCTCGGAACGAGCGTCCGGCCGGCGTGGCGGACATTCAGGTCACAGGTCGGACGGCGATAGCCCTGGGCCCGCCATGCGTCATGACGGCCTCGAATTCGACCCGCTGTCCAGGAGTCAGCTGCGGCAGCCCGATCGAGTCGATCGCGGTGTGGTCGAAGACCACGAGGTCGCCACCCGCGTCCGAGTAGATGGTTCCCCGCCGCGTGTCGTGGAAGGTGCATATGGTGCCCTGGGTCGACCGCAGGGCGAGACGTTGTGCGGGACAGCCCGGCTTGTGGAACAGGGAACATCCCCAGTCGAGGTCAGGGTCGCCGCCGTCGGACCTCAGCGTGACGTCGGGGTGCAGGACGAACGGCTTCCCGTTGTCGTCGATGACGGTGGTTCCTCGCCGGCCGGCGAGGATCCAGTCGAGTTCCAGTCGCCAGTGGGTTTCGTGGGTACGTACCTGCGGCACGATGTGAAACCGCTCGACGTCGGTCGGGCTGATCGTGAACGGAAAGTCACGGTCCCCTGCCTGCAGTCGTGGTTGACCGGTGTCGAGGTCGCAGGTGAATGGGCGTGCCTCAAGGTACCCGCCAACCCGCACTTCGATGCAGGCGCGCCCAGATGGGCGCCGGGAGATCACGACAGGCCGCATGGCGTCCAGCACGACCGCCCGGGTGGTTCCGGCTTCGAGGGTGAGGATGTGGAGCGCGCCGCTGAGGGGAGCGGCGCGAGGCGGATCCTCGTCCACCACCAATCTCGTCAACCCGTGATCGATGTCGACCGTGGCGATGACGGGGTGGCTCGCGTCGTAGCCCTCACCCTGATGGGAGTAAATGTGGAGGCCGCCGAAGATCGAGTGCGCTTGCACATTGTTGTTGTGATGTCCGCCGGCCATCCGGTTGCGCACGCCGTCGCCGTGGTCGATGTCGCGGTCGTCCGCGTCGTGGTCGATGTCGCGGTCGTCCGCGTCGTGGTCGATGTCGCGGTCGTCCGCGTCGTGGTCGTCGTTCTCCACGGTGTCACTCCTTCGATCATGAGTCTTGCATCACCGAATCTTCGACGGTCCGGCCGACCTTGCCCCGTCAGAACTACCCACTTGTCGGCGCCGGGGTCCGAGCAGTTGGGGCGGACCCATTGTGCCCGGAGTCAGATCATCTGGTGCGCGTCCAACCGTAACGAGCTGTGTACGGCGACAGCCGGGCCACCGGCGCCCCACCCAGCGGCGGCCCCGGACGACGACGCGCAGCCATCCACGAACTCGAACACCACAAACCACGCAACCGGAAGAAAGCGACAAATCGATGAGAAACACGACGCGCACAACCGATGAGAAACCCAATCTCTTCCCGGGACGAACGAAGATCAAATGAAACCGTTCTTGAGAACCTACAATCGCGTGAACGGTTCCGGTTCGCCCATGCCCGCGCCGACCTTCGCGGCGAACGGTTGACCGAAGGGGTCGACCAGCAGGATCCGTTGGGTGAACAACGGTGGCGACTCCGCGTCGAGGGTGATGATGTTGTGATCGCTGCCCAGCTCGAAAAGCGTGTTCATCACGTCGCGGCTGGCGGTGCGATCCGGGTCGGTCTCGACCGACAGGCCCTCGACCCGGATCTCCAGAACGCGCTGCTCGGGCAGGACAGTGACGCGGGTATGGATGTGTTCGGGAAGGCAGCCATCTTCGCGAAGCTCGGCGATATCGGCGGACAGTTGCACGGCGATGGCCTCGAGCCGATAGCCGCGTTCGACGGCGACCCGGGAACCCCACACGACATGCAGATCCATCGGCGTGTCACGTTCTGGCATGACGAGTCCTCTTGGAACAGTACGGCCCCGAGCCGCGGGCGCCGCGCTCTCGCCGTCGCCAACGGACGGGCAAACTGAGTTCAGGAAGGTCGCACACTCGTCGATCACCTTTGTTCCCATGGGTTTGTTGCCGTGTCGACGTGTATGGACGCTTCGTGCGGGCGGAGATGTCAACGCCCATGTGTGTCATAGGCGCGAACTGGACCTGTTTGTAGTAGCGACGTCACGCGAATCGGTGAACGTCCACACAAGACACATGTGTTTGTCATGCACCGCTTGACTTCACGCACCGAAGGAAGCGTTCATAGATGTGCGGCCCGACAGACCACCGGATGCGCACCGGGGGCCGCACCCGCTCCGGCCGGGGCATGACCACCCAACCCGACACGTACCCATTGCGAGGTAGTCATGTCCACCAACCGCACCCTGCGAGCCGTTCCGACCCCGGCCACCGATCCGGCGAAGCCGCGCACGGAGACCGAGGAGAAGCTGTGGCAGGCACTCAGTGACCATCCCGGCAGCACCGCCGCCGCGCTGTCCACCACCGCCGGGATCGGCAAATCGACCGCACCCAAAATCCTTACCCGCTGGGAGAAGGACAGCCTCGTCACACGCACCCCGGGGATCGCCGACGGGGGCTCCCGCCCCGCTGATCGCTGGTCGATCACCACTAACGACCAGCCCAGCGACACGCACCCCTCGGACGAGCAACCGGACGACGATCAGCCCACGGACCACCAGCACACCGACAACCAGCCGACGGCGGTCACGGAGCCGGGTTCGGAGCCGATGCCGGAGAAGCTGGAGCGGTTGGCACCGGGGGCGTTGCGCGGAATGGTCGAGGACTACCTGCGCGACAACTCCGGCGAATTCAGCCCGAACACGATCGGCAAAGCGCTGGGCCGATCCTCCGGCGCGGTACACAACGCGCTAGAGAAGCTGGTGGACAGCGGCTACGCCGTGCGCACCAGCGACAAGCCCAAGAAGTACGCCCTCGCCAAGCTGACCTGACCGTCGACCGATCTCACGTTGGCGGCCAAACAGATTCAGTCGACCAGAACCGAGACCCGATCCGATCAAACATCCGAAAGAGGGAATCCATTCCTGGTATGAGCGCTTGTCGCCGTAACCGGGGCGTGCTCAGGGTAGATGGCGATCACTTCGACGACGGGTTCTACCGCGCTTACGGGTTCAAACGAGGTTACGGCCGTGCCCACAACGGAAAGAGTGGGGGGCGTATTCGGCGGCGGCTTCTCCACCGCCGCGAGAACATCATCTGGCGCCGTGGCATCAACGACCGATAGCTGCCTCCGCTCCCCCGCAACAACTCGGTAGCCCTGGTGTCCCAACGGATCACCGTTGGGACACCACCACATTCGCGTCTGCCCTGTTCGGCATGGTTGTCGCTGCCGGGACCACCGGGACAGCGAGCGGGAGCGAGTTGATCTTGCCTGATTGAGATGTGATCGGATTGCGCTGGCGGTCGTCCGTATCGGCATCCAGTCCGCGGGCATCAACATCGGAACGATCATGCCGGAGACGGACACGCCCACAACAGCCACCGCGGACCCGTCCAGTGCGTGTCCAGTTGGCATCCAGACACCGTTTATACGTTCCGGAGCACCCGCCGCGCAGATCGTGACGGCGGTGTTCGAAGGAGCCCCACATGAAGAGACTCGTCTGCGCCGCTGTAATCGGCATGCTGAGCATCCTTGCGCTCGCCGTCCCCGCGAACGCCGCACCCGCCCCGCTCTCCGACGCCCAGGTGGACAGGATGATCGCCGAGGCCGCCGCCGCCCTGCCCGCCCCGGACAGCGCCGAGTGGGCGGCACGCGAGGCCACGCCACAGACGCTCACCCTGCACCCGCGCACCGGCCCGGACCGGGCGACCGCCGCGGCCGTGATCTGCTCGGCGTTCAGCCAGGTACTGCGGACCGACATCGGCGGATTCTTCCTCGCCGTCGGCGAGGCGTCCTCGTCCTGCCCGGCACCGGTCGACTACGTCAGCGCGAAGGCCACGCTGTACTTCTGGGTGCCCGACCTGAACCGCTGGGAGATCGCCTCGTACGGCAGCCTGGCCATCGGCTCGCCCTACAAAACCCCGGGCGAGGCAATCACCAGCGTCGCCAGCTCCAACTGCCGGGCCGCCTACTACGCCGTGCTCGGCATCCACCAGGCCCGCCTCGGCGGCGACACCGCCACCGCCCGCACCGAATCGAACTACGTCCAGTTCACCTGCGGCTGACCGGCCACAGTGGCGGGACCCGGCCCACCTGGACCGGGTCCCGCCCCCAGTTCAGGACACACGGATCGGCTTGACGGCCCAGCAGGATGATCAGCTGGCTGAGCCACTACCTTCACCGGCTCCCACCCAGAGAAGCTGGTGCCGGGCCGACGTCGTCTACTGCCGCATTGCGCACCATCGGTGACCCACGCTGCCGCGCAATCCTGCCTTCCGGACCTCAGCAACTGGGCAGGTTCACTTGTACCTGCCTGGCACATTCGTGCGTACGCCGACAACCCGGCCACCGAACTCAGTGACCGGGCCGCTTCGCAAGATCAACAAGCGACGATGATCAGCGGCAACCCATCGTGACGGACATGCGATCTGGCTATCAGCGCAGTTCAGAGGTGCAATTCGAAACTGGTCCCGTCCCCGTGACCGGTACGAACCCATTAGCGGGTGGTGGCGCGCAGGGCGGCGGTGGCGGCGTGTCCGATGGCCCGGGCGGTGGTGGTGGGGTCGGTCAGCAGGTGGACGGTCGCCCCGGTGAGTGGGGTGTCGTGGGTGCTGGTGGTCAGCCACAGCACGGCGCACCCGGACGCGCGCAACCGGTCGAGTTTGCGTTGCCCGTCGCGGCGTGGTTGGTCGCGGTAGTCGCCGTCGGACACGATGACCACCAGTCGCGCCGCGCCGGGGCGGGACAGTCCGAGGGCTCCGTCGAGGGCGTCCAGCGCGACGGGGATGTCTTCCCAGTTGTCGTTGGAGTAGAAGTCGGTGACCTCGGTGGGTGGTGTGCCGGGGCGGGTCAGCGGGCGCACGTGGTGTCCGAAGATCACGCTGGCGGTGTCGGCGGGCACTCTGGTGTGGCGGGCGGCGTTGGCCAGAATCCACGCCGCCGAGGCCACGTGCGCGCTCGCCCATTTCATCGACCCGGACACGTCGCACGCGATCCCGACCCGCAGCGGCGGGACGGTGACCGGGGTGCGGGTGATGCGGGTGAACGGTTCGGCGGTCACCACCGCCCCGGCGGCATGTTGGGCTTCGGCGGCACGCACCCCACGCATCCGCAGCCGCCCGGGCGGCACTTCCGAGGTGGAGCGCGTGGCGACCCGTTCCCGGATCCCGGCGGTGTCCAACGCCCGTGCCAGCACCCGCGCGGCGGTGCGCTCCTCCGGTGTCGGCGGACGGGTGCCCGCCGTTGTGGTGCGACCGGTCCGGGGACCACCAGTGGCGAACACCCGCCGTGCTGTCTGCCGCGCCTTGTTGTGGGCGGCGTTCTCCTGGGCCTTCTCGGCGGCGGCCACGGCGGCGGGGTCTTCGGGTGCCTTCTCGCGCGCCGCTGTCGCCGCGACCCCGTTCAGCACGGCGCTGATCGCGTCCGCCAACGGCGACGGGTCAGCGGCGGGGATGTTGGGAATACCGGTGCCGGGGGTGCCGCCGGACGGGTCGGGGGTGCCGGACGGGTCCGGTGCCCCGCCAGGGTCGGTGGGGGTGTTCGGGTCGGTGCCGAGGATGTCGCACCACTGCCGCCCGAGGTCGAGCATGGTCTGGCCGTCGTCATCGGCGGTGCGCAACGCCGTGCGCCACACCGCCCGCAGTTTGCTCAGCGTCTCGGCGCCGAGCACGTCCTGGATGACACGGGCGACGGGGGCGACCTCGGTGTGGGTGAGCACGCCGCCGTCCGCGCGTCCCAGCAGCAGCGCGGCGGTGCGCGCGGCGTGCGCTGGGGTCATCTGTGGGGCGGTGGCGGGGTCAGTGCTGGTG
>NZ_BAAGXS010000013.1:0-45645 GCF_054779715.1 Actinophytocola sediminis
GCGCGCGGCCAGCGCGCGCAGCGTGCGCACCTCGGGCGGGGCCGGCACGTCCAGCCTGCGCACGAAGCCGGCGAGCACGGCGACCGCCTCGTCCAGCGGCTCGTCGCGCAGGCTGCGGGTGTCGTCCAGCCGTTCCAGCAACAGCACCCACGCCTGTTCGTCGTGCGCGAGTAACCGGACCGCGCCCACGCCGTCCCAAATGGACAGTGCGAGGGCCTCGTGCGCGCCCTCCTCGTTGGGGCACATCAGTTTGAGCACCGCCCTGGTGCCGTCGGTCCGGCGCACCGGCAGTACGAGCGCGGTGAACCCGTGCCACGGCTCGCCGTCGGGGCGCAGCGCCCAGCGGGCCAGGAACTCCTCGGCGAGCGCGGGCAGCCCGGCAACCCAGCGCCTGGCCGGTTCGCCGAGGCCGTCGGTCAGCCGGTCGGCGAACCGGCGGGGCACGGTGATCGACATGCCGTCAGGGTGGCCTTGGTGACATGAGCGCCGCGTGTGGCCCACCAGCGCCCTAGGGTGAGCCGCAGGTAGCACGTGGTTGGAGGCATGGAGATGCGGTCACCGAGGGACTTCTTCCGCCCGTTGGCGGTCGGCGCGCCGGAGCCGGTCCGGCAGATCCCGTCCCGGCCCTCCCGGATGATCCACTTCTTCGACCCGGGCAACGAGAAGATGGCCGCCAAGGTCCCCGGCATGGTCGGCACGGCCGACGTGTTGCTCGGCAACCTGGAGGACGCGGTCGCCGCCGACCGCAAGGAGGCCGCGCGCGCCGGGCTGGTGCGGATCGGGCGCGAGGTCGACTTCGCCGACACCCAGCTGTGGACCAGGGTCAACAGCCTGGACTCCCCGTGGGTGCTCGACGACCTGATCACCCTGGTCACCGAGATCGGCGACCGGCTGGACGTGATCATGGTGCCCAAGGTCGACGGCCCGGAGGACATCCACTACGTCGACCGGCTGCTGGCCCAACTCGAGGCCCGCGCCGGCCTGGACCGCCCGGTGCTGGTGCACGCGATCCTGGAGACCGCCGCCGGCGTGGCCAGGGTCGAGGAGATCGCGCTGGCGAGCCCGCGGCTGCAGGGCATCTCGCTCGGCCCGGCCGACCTCGCCGCGAGCCGGCGGATGAAGACCACCCGGGTCGGCGGCGGCCATCCCGGTTACCTGGTGCGATCGGATCCGACTGGAGATGACCTGAACGAGGGTCGGGTCACCTATCAGCAGGATCTGTGGCACTACACCGTCGCGCGCATGGTCGACGCCTGCGTCGCGGCCGGCATCCTGCCCTACTACGGCCCGTTCGGCGACATCCGTGACGTCGTCGGCTGCGAGGACCAGTTCCGCAACGCCTACCTGCTCGGCTGTGTCGGCGCGTGGAGCCTGCACCCGGCGCAGATCGCGATCGCCAAGAAGGTCTTCTCGCCGTCACCGGACGAGGTCGCCTGGGCCCGTCGGGTGATCGCCGCGATGGGTGACGGCACCGGCGCGGTCATGCTCGACGGCAAGATGCAGGACGACGCGACGGTCAAGCAGTGCCAGGTGATCGCCTCGCTGGCCGACGACCTGGCCGCCCGCGACCCGGAACTGGCCAGCGCATACCAGGAGACCTACCGGCAGGCGCGCGCGTGAGGCCCCGCCGCTCGGTGCTGTACATGCCGGGAGCCAACGAGCGTGCGCTGGAGAAGGCGCGCACGCTGCCGGCCGACGCGCTGATCCTCGACCTGGAGGACGCGGTCGCCCCGGCCGCCAAGCCGGCCGCCCGCGAGCGGGTCTGTGCCGCGGTCGCCGCCGGCGACTACGGCGACCGCGAGGTCACGATCCGGGTCAACGGCAAGGGCACGCCCTGGCACGCCGACGACCTGGCCGCCGTCGCGGCGGCCGGTCCGGACGCGGTGGTCGTGCCCAAGGTCGACTCGGCGGCCGAGGTGCACGCGATCGAGCGCGCGCTGGCCGCCGCGCCCGACCACACGAAGATCTGGGCGATGATCGAGACCCCGGTCGCGGTGCTGCGCTGCGCGGAGATCGCCGCGGCCAGCGAGCGGCTGACCGTGCTGGTGCTCGGCACCAACGACCTGGCCAAGGAACTGCTCGCCGACCAGGTGCCCGGCCGGGGCCCGCTGCTTGGCCCGCTGTCGATGTGTGTGCTCGCGGCGCGGGCGACCGGCCGGGTGATCCTCGACGGGGTGTACAACGACGTCCGCGACGCCGCCGGGTTCGCCGAGGAATGCCTGCAGGGCAAGCAGTTCGGCTTCGACGGCAAGACACTGGTGCACCCGGACCAGATCGAGCCGTGCAACCGGGTGTTCGCACCGTCCGAACAGGACATCGAGCACGCCGGCCGGGTGATCGCGGCGTTCGACGAGGCGTGCGCCGCCGGTCGCGGGGTGGCCACGGTCGACGGTCGCCTGATCGAGAACCTGCACGTGGACAACGCCCGCCGGGTGCTCGCGCTCGCGGCGGCCGTCGCGAAACTCGGCTGAAAAACTCAGAACAGAGCGTGACCGTCGGGCTCTGGGCGGCGAGCTGTCTCGGTAGCGGAAACACGCGAAGTCCAGGAGAAACTTAAGAACCGGATACGCCCGTTCCGCGATGTCCGAATCACGTTCAGTAGTTTTCGACACGATCCGCCAGTCCGACGTCACAGAGCGTCGAAGGTTGCGGTGATATAACGCACAGATAACGGTCCGCTCTTCCTGCGGAACCCGCTCGCAGGTGAGAGTGTTGGGCATGGGAAAGCACCGAGTGATCAAGGAGGGCCGAAGAGGTCTGTTCGGCCGCGCCACCCGCGACGACGACCTGTTCGAGCGGAGCTTCCAGGCCTGCAACCGCTGCGGTCAGGACGTGTACGTGCTCGCCGACGACTGCCGCGGCTGCGGGACCAGGGTGCAGGTCCGCGTCGGCTGAGCTGGGAACGTGGCCCTGCGCACTTCCCCGACGCGAACGAGCGTTAACCGAGCGATACTGGCCGGCATGGCCCGCCTAGCTCAGACCGCCGGACTGACCGACGTGCAGCAGGAGATCCTCGCGACCGTGCGGGATTTCGTCGACAAGGAGATCATTCCGCACGCCCAGGAACTCGAACACGGCGACGTCTACCCCCAGGACATCGTCGACGGGATGAAGGAGATGGGCCTGTTCGGGCTCACCATCCCGGAGGAGTACGGCGGGCTCGGCGAGTCCCTGCTCACCTACGCGCTGGTGGTCGAGCAGATCGCCCGCGGCTGGATGAGCGTCTCCGGCGTGATCAACACCCACTTCATCGTGGCGCACATGGTCCGCCACCACGGCACCGAGGAGCAGAGGCGCGACCTGCTGCCGAGGATGGCCACCGGTGAGGTGCGCGGCAGCTTCTCGATGTCCGAGCCCGATCTGGGCTCCGACGTCGCGGCGATCAGGACCAGGGCCAGGCGCGACGGCGACGAGTACGTGATCGACGGCGCGAAGATGTGGCTCACCAACGGCGCCAGCTCCAACCTGGTCGCCCTGCTGGTGCGCACCGACGAGGGCGCGAGCAGGCCCCACCAGAATCTGACCGCGTTCCTGGTGTCGAAGCCGACCGGGTTCGGCGAGGTCGCCAAGGGCCTGACCATCCCCGGCAAGATCGACAAAATGGGCTACAAGGGCGTGGACACCACCGAGGCGGTGTTCGACGGCTACCGCGTGCCGGCCAGCGCGGTCCTCGGCCAGACCCCGGGCAAGGGCTTCGCGCAGATGATGGACGGCGTCGAGGTCGGCCGGGTGAACGTGGCCGCCAGGGCCTGCGGCATCGCGATCCGCGCGTTCGAGCTGGCCGTGGACTACGCGCAGAAGCGCAGCACCTTCGGCAAGCCCATCGCCGAGCACCAGGCGATCGCGTTCAAGCTCGCGGAGATGGCGACCAAGGTCGAGGCGGCCCACCTGATGATGGTCAACGCCGCCCGGCTCAAGGACTCCGGCGCCCGCAACGACGTCGAGGCCGGCATGGCCAAGCTGATCGCCTCGGAGTACTGCGCCGAGGTGACCCAGGAGAGCTTCCGCATCCACGGCGGCTACGGCTACTCCAAGGAGTACGAGATCGAGCGCCTGATGCGCGAGGCCCCGTTCCTGTTGATCGGCGAGGGCACCAGCGAGATCCAGAAGACCATCATCAGCCGGGGCCTGCTGCGGGAATATCGATCAAAGGGCTGAGGCTGCGTCTCCCGCCTGTACCGTCTGGCCGATGGATCAACTGACGGCCCCGCAGCAGGAGCGGCTGCGTCGCCTGGTTCGCCGCAGCCCCGCGTTCATCGGCATGCGGATCGAGGTGCAGGAGGACCATGTCGAGGTCCTGCACCCCGAACAGCTCGTGCTCGGCTTCGGATCACTGTCGCTGCTGGTGGCCGACGCCCCGGAGGGGCAGTGGCCGGAGGTGGTCGACCAGTACCTCGAGCGGATCCTGGCGTTGGGGGCCACCGAGCCGCCGGAGCTGTCCGGGCCGACCGAGGAGCTGCTCGGCCGGATCTACGTGCGGCTGATGGAGCACCCCGGCCCGACCTACCAGCTGCCCGACTACGTCGAGGAGCTCGTGCCCGGCCTGGTGACGCAGTTCGCCTTCGACCTGCCCGACGCCATCATGAACCTCACCGACGAGCACGTGGCCCGGCACGGGTTCGATCGGCTGTACGAGGCGGGCATGGAGAACCTGTGCCGGGAGCTGCCGGAGCGCTACCTCGAGGGCGACGACGTCTACGTGCTGCAGGGCTCGGAGTACGTCGGCTCGCTGGTGCTGGTCATCCCGTGGGTGATCGAGGCGTTGACCGGGCTGACCGAGGTGCCCAACGGTGCGCTGGTCGCGATGCCGGCGCGGGACCAGCTGATCTTCCACGTCATCCGCGACCGGGAGCAGACGACCAGGGCGGTCGCCGAGATCGGCCGGATCGCCGGTGAGTGGTACGCCGAGAACCCGTTCGGGATCAGCCCGAGGGTGTACTGGTGGCGACCGTTGCCGGTGGGTGGGCTCGAGTCGGTCGCCCACCACGACGGCGATGATGTGATCACCTATTACTCGAGCGAGTTCGCGGACACGCTCTACGAGGTGGACCGCGAGTGGGAATAGCACCACTGCCGTGCTCTTGGCAGGATGGTGTCAACTGCTGAACGAGGTGAGCAACGGTGACCGGTGCGTTCTCCGGCGCGGGACGAGGGAATCAGAACCTTCCCAAGGTGCCGACGCCGCCGTCTGGGTGGCCGATCGGGTCATACAGCACGTACAAAGAAGCCCACAAGGCGGTCGAGTACCTGGCCGGCAACGAGTTCCCGGTGCAGGAGGTCACCATCGTCGGCGTCGACCTGATGCTGGTCGAGCGGGTGATCGGCCGGCTGAGCTGGCCGAAGGTGCTCGGCACCGGCGCGCTGTCCGGCGCGTGGTTCGGCCTGTTCGTCGGGCTGCTGCTCGGGCTGTTCAACCCGGCGCCGATGTCCTTCGCCCCGATTCTCGTCGGGTTGTCCGCCGGGGTGGTCTTCGGTCTGGTGTTCGCCGCGGTCGGCTATGCCACGACGCGCAGTTCCGGTCGGGAGATCGCCTCGGCCAGCCAGCTCGTCGCCGGCCGGTACGACGTGCTGGTCCAACCGCGCAACGCCGAGAAGGGCCGTGACCTGTTGGCCAAACTGGCCATGCGACCGATGGTCGACTGATTTCCAAGCTGTCTCAAGGCGTTACCACCCTTGTCCGAACCGTTGTACAGCTGGCTTGCGGCTCGTGATCAACAGGCCTAGGTTCAGTGCACCGACGCATCAGGTGTGGCGTTACACACGCGTTCCCGAGGCACGTCGAGGTGCTGGGTAACGGCCGCGCGCTAGGCGGTTCCAGCCTGGGACCTCCCGTGTCGACGGGAGGGAAGGCAGGATTCTGATGGGCAGTACCCGGGCGGGTGGCCGGGGCGCGGTGCGGTGGCGTGCCGTCGCCGCGACCTGTGCCGCGCTCGTCGCCGCACCGACTATCGCGGCCTGTGGGTCCGATGGCGGTAACCAGATCAACGTGTACTACGCGCCAGAAGAGAATTTCCAGAGCGTTATCGACACCTGCAACGAGCAGGCGAACGGGCGCTACGAACTGGTCTACCGAAAACTGCCGCGGGAGGCCGACGGCCAGCGTGAGCAGATGGTCCGCCGGTTGGCCGCGGGCGACACCGACCTGGACATCCTCGGGCTGGACGTGACCTGGGTGCCCGAGTTCGCCGAGGCCAACTGGCTCGAGGAATGGACCGGGGAGAACAAGTCGGACGCCACGGCCGGGGTTTTGGAAGGCCCGCTGGCGACCGCGATGTGGAACGACCGGCTCTACGCGGCGACCAAGAACACCAACGTGCAGTTGCTCTGGTACGACAAGCGGGTCACCCCGCAGCCGCCGGAGACCTGGCGCGAGATGATCGACAAGGCCAAGGAGCTCAAGGCGGCCGGCAAGCCCTACGAGATCCTGTTCACCGGCGCGCAGTACGAGGGCCTGGTGGTCACCTACAACACGCTGGTCGCCTCCGCGGGCGGGCAGATCCTCAGCGACGACGGCTCCGAGGTCGTCATGGACGAGGGCGCGGTCGAGGCGTTGGAGATCCTCAAGGAGGTCGCGAGCTCGGGCATCACCGATCCCTCGCTGACCAACGCGCAGGAACAGCAGGTCCAGCAGGCGTTCGAGGCGCCGGACAGCAACTCCGCGTTCGAGCTCAACTGGCCCTACGTCTACGCGGCCATCGGGGCGGCGAACCCGGAGCGGGCCGAGCACCTCGGCTGGGCGCGCTATCCCGGGGTCGACGGGCCGGCACGGGTGACCGTCGGCGGGTACAACCTCGCGGTCAGCGCCTACTCCGAGCGCAAGCCGGAGGCGTTCGAGGCGGCGTTGTGCCTGCGCAGCCAGGAGTCGCAGAAGTTCTCCGCGATTCGCGACGGGGTGCCGCCGACCATCGAGTCGCTCTACACCGACGAGCGGCCGCTTGACCCGTCGCAGCCGGAGAACGCGGAGACCAACCCGAGCATGGTGACCGCGTACCCGATGCGCGACGTGATCCTGGAGGAGCTCCAGGACGCGGCGGTGCGCCCGCTCACCGTGGTGTACCAGAACCTGTCCACCATCACGTCGAAGGTGCTCTCCCCGCCGGCGGACATCGATCCACCGGCGACGGCCGAGGAACTGCGTGCGGGTCTGCAGAAAGCACTCGAGTCGAAGGGAGTGCTGCCGTGAGCGAGCTTGCGAGCGAACCAATGTCACAGCGTCACCGCGAGCGGCTTCTCCGAGCCTGCGAGGAGGAGTCGTGAGTCACGTTGTGGACAGTCCGCCGGTGGCCGAACCCAAGCGGGGTAAGGAGAAGCCGGTACTGAGCGAGGGCAAGCGGGCCGAGCGCAGACTCGGCTGGCTGCTCTGCGCGCCGGCCGCGTTCGTGATGCTCGCGGTCACCGGCTGGCCGATCATCTACTCGGTGTGGTTGTCGTTGCAGCGCTACGATCTGCGGTTCCCCGACGAGCGCCAGTTCGTCGGGCTGGACAACTACATCGCGGTGCTGTCCGACGGCTACTGGTGGACCGCCTTCGGCGTCACCACGTTGATCACCGTGGTGTCCGTGGTGATCGAGCTGGTGCTCGGCATGCTGCTGGCGCTGGCGATGCACCGCACGCTGGTCGGTCGCGGGTTGATCCGTACGGTTTCCCTTATCCCGTACGGCATCGTGACCGTGGTGGCGGCGTTCTCCTGGTTCTACGCGTGGAACACCGACACCGGCTACCTCGCCGATCTGGTCGGCGCGGAGGCACCGCTGACCCAGCAGATCCCGTCGCTGCTGATCGTCATCCTGGCCGAGGTGTGGAAGACGACGCCGTTCATGGCGCTGTTGCTGATGGCCGGGCTCGCGCTGGTGCCCGACGACCTGCTCAAGGCCGCGTCGATGGACGGCGCCAACGGGTGGCAGCGGTTCACCAAGGTGATCGTGCCGGTGATGAAGCCGGCGATCCTGGTGGCGCTGCTGTTCCGCACGCTGGACGCGTTCCGCATCTTCGACAACATCTTCGTGCTCACCAAGGGCGCGAACGACACGTCGTCGGTGTCGATGCAGACCTACAACAACCTGATCAAGGGGTTGAACCTGGGGATCGGCTCGACGATGTCGGTGCTGATCTTCATCGCGGTGGCCATCATCGCGTTCGTGTTCATCAAGCTCTTCGGTGCCTCCGCGCCCGGTAACGATCCTGGAGGAAAGCGCTGATGGCCGTCATCGGTGGAAGTACCACCAGCCGCAAGGTGCGGTGGACCATTGTGGACATCGCGATCGTCGCCTACGCGTTGATCCCGGTGCTGTGGACGGTCTCGCTGTCGTTCAAGACGGTGGAGGCCCAGACGGACAAGAGCTTCTTCCCGAGCGCGTGGACCTGGCAGAACTACAAGGACATCTTCACCACCAACGAGTTCGTCCGCGCACTGGTCAACTCGATCGGCATCGCGCTGATCGCCACGTTGATCGCGGTGGTGCTCGGCACGATGGCCGCCTACGCGATCGCCAGGCTGGACTTTCCCGGCAAGCAGTTGTTGGTCGGCGCTTCGTTGTTGATCGCGATGTTCCCGCAGGTGTCGCTGGTCTCCCCGCTGTTCGAGATGGAGCGCCAGCTCGGGTTGTTCGACACCTGGCCTGGCCTGATCCTGCCCTACATCACCTTCGCGCTGCCGCTGGCGATCTACACGCTGTCGGCGTTCTTCCGCGAGATCCCGTGGGAGCTGGAGAAAGCGGCCAAGATGGACGGTGCGACGCCGGCGCAGGCGTTCCGCCGGGTCATCGCGCCGCTGGCCGCGCCGGGTGTGTTCACCACCGCGATCCTGGTGTTCATCTTCTGCTGGAACGACTTCCTGTTCGCCATCTCGCTGACCTCGACCGAGGCGTCGCGGACGGTGCCGGCGGCATTGTCGTTCTTCACCGGTGCCTCCCAGTTCGAGGCGCCGACCGGGACGATCTCCGCGGCCGCCGTGGTGATCACCATCCCGATCATCGTGTTCGTGTTGTTCTTCCAGCGCCGCATCGTGGCGGGGCTGACGTCCGGTGCCGTGAAGGGCTAGGTAAATGGCAGAGATCGTCCTTGACAAGGTGACCAAGCGGTACCCAGACGGTGCCCTCGCGGTGTCCGAGGCGGACCTCCAGATCGCGGACGGGGAGTTCATCATCCTCGTCGGACCTTCCGGCTGCGGGAAGTCCACGTTGCTCAACATGATCGCCGGCCTGGAGGACATCTCCTCCGGCGAGCTGCGCATCGACGGTCAGCGGGTGAACGAGAAGGCGCCGAAGGACCGGGACATCGCGATGGTGTTCCAGTCCTACGCGCTCTACCCGCACATGAGCGTGCGGGAGAACATGGCCTTCCCGCTGCGACTGGCCAAAGTGGACGACGCGACGGTGAAGCAGAAGGTCGACGAGGCGGCGCGGATCCTCGACCTGACCCAGCATCTCGACCGCAAGCCGGCGAACCTGTCCGGTGGGCAGCGGCAGCGGGTGGCCATGGGCCGGGCGATCGTGCGTAACCCCAAGGCGTTCCTGATGGACGAACCACTGTCCAACCTGGACGCAAAACTGCGGGTGCAGATGCGCACGTCGGTGTCCAAGCTGCAGAAGCAGTTGGCCACCACCACGGTCTACGTCACGCACGACCAGACCGAGGCGATGACCCTCGGCGACCGGGTCGTGGTGCTGCGTGGCGGTCTGGTGCAACAGATCGGCTCGCCGCAGTTCCTCTACGACAACCCGGTGAACCTGTTCGTCGCCGGCTTCATCGGCTCCCCGGCGATGAACTTCATGTCCGGCACGCTGGAGGAGGGCCAGCTGGCCACCGCGCTCGGCCCGGTGAAGCTGTCCGACCGGGTGCTGCGGCTCGCGGAGCAGGCGAATGCGCCCCGCGAGCTGATCGCCGGCATCCGGCCGGAGCACTTCGAGGACGCGGCGCTGATGGACGCCGCGCACGCGTCCGAGGCCGGCAGCACGTTCACCGCGACGGTGGACGTGCTGGAGTCGATGGGCTCGGACAAGTACGCGTACTTCACCGTGGAGGGCGCGTCCGCGACCAGTAGCGAACTCGACGAGTTGGCCGCCGACGCCGGCACCGCCGACACCGGCGCGTCCGGCTCCCAGCTGGTCACCCGGCTGTCGGCCACCTCGGGCGCACGCGAGGGGGAGCCGCTGGACGTGTGGTTCGACTCGGACAAGGTGCAGCTGTTCGACCCGTCGAACGGCCGCAACCTGACCTACGCCGAGTAGCTCAGCAGGGTCGTCAGGCCGTAGCTGGCGTAGCTGCCCGGAGTCAGGCTGTACAACAACTGCGCGTCCACGAGCTCCTCGAGTGCTTGGGTGACAAGGGGTTGCGGCCATCCGGTCAGCTGCGCCAGCCCGGCCGGCGTCAGCTCGCCGGCCGCTGGCAGGCGCGCCACCAGCGCGGCGGCCGCCTGCTCGGTCTCCTTGCCGCTGCTGGCCAGCTGCTCGACGCTGACCCGCAGGCTCGCCACCACCTCGGACAGCTCGGCGACCCGGTTGCCCGGATCGGCGAGCCGCTCGACCCAGGCACTGAGCGGCCAGTGTGGCCTGGCCGCCGCGCGTGTGGCGAGCACCCGTAGCGCGAGCGGGTTGTGCGCGCACAGCTCCGCCAGCTCGGTGGCCGCCGTTGGCTCGGCGGTCACCTTGCGCGGGTCGGCGATCCGGCCGAGCAGCTCGACGGCTTCGGTGGTGGCCAACGAGTCCACGTGCACATGCACGGTCCCGTCCGGCCCGGCGATCGGCCGTCTGCTGGTCACGATCGCCGCGCATCCCGGTTCGTCGGGGATCACCGGCAGCACCTGGGAGGCGTTGGTCGCGTTGTCCAGCACCACGAGCACCCGCCGCCCCCGCAACCGCGCCCGGAAGGTCCGCACCGCCACACCGGCGTCCCCACCCCACCTGACCGGCTCCGGCTCGCCGAGCAGCGCGGTCAGCACGGCCGACGGGCTCGCCGGGGTCGCGCCCGGCCGGTTGCCGGCGAGATCGACGTACAGCGTCCCGTCCGGGTACCGCTCGCGTTGTTCGGCGGCGAACCGCGCGGCCAGCGTGGACTTCCCGACACCAGCCGGTCCGTGCACGAAGCACACGACCGGGCCTGCGCCAGCGCAGCGCTCCCGCAGCTCGGCGAGCTCGGCCTCCCGGCCGGTGAACGTGGCGATCCGGGGCGGCGGCTCGGCCGGCGGGCGCTCGGCCTGGGGCGGCGCGTTGATCCGGACGAACGGGACCGACAGCGTCAGGTCCTCCCGCAGGATCGACTCCTGCAGCCGGCGTAGCTCCGGTCCGGGCTCGACGCCGAGTTCGTCGACCATCCGGTCGCGGATCCGCTGGTAGTGCGCCAGCGCCTCGGCCGAGCGGCGGCCACGGTAGAGCGCGATCATCAGCTGGCGGCACAGCCGTTCGCGCAGCGGGTAGGTGTTGGTGAGCGCGGTCAGCTCCGGGATGAGCCGGGCGTGCCAGCCAAGCCGCAGGCGCACCTCGAAGCTCTCCTCCAGCGCGCCGAGGTACAGCTCCTCCAGCCGGGGCCCGTGCACCAGTCGCATCGGCACGTCGCCAAGGTCGGCCAGCGGTGTGCCGCGCCAGAGCCGCAGTGCCTCGTCGAACAGCTGGGCGGCGCGGACCGGGTTGGGTGAGGCGACCGTGCGGGCCTGCTCGATCAGCGCGGCGAACCTGGTCGCGTCCACCTGACCGGGTTCGACGGTCAGCCGGTAGCCGGGCGCGACGGTCTCCAGCACCGGCGCCGGCAGGACGCGGCGCAGGCGCTGGACGTAGTTGCGGATGGTGACGTGCGCGGTGTGCGGCGGCTGCGGGCCCCACAGCTGGTCGACGATCGAGTCGACCGACACGGTCTCGCCTGGACGGACCAGGAGCGTGGCGAGGACGGCGCGCTGCATCGGCGCGGTGACCGGGACCAGGCTGCCGGCGTGCCACACCTCGACCGGGCCGAGGATCCGGAAGTCCACCGGGCGCGCTCCTCTCGGGTGTCCGCTCGGCACGCTACCAACCCGCTACCGCGCGGCTACGGCTCCGGTGAGGCGGCCAGCGAGGGTGTCGACAGGTAGTCGTAGCGGGAGGGGATCACGATGGGGCGAAGGGGACTGGTCGTCGGTGTGCTCGCGGTCTGGCTGGCCATGGCCGTGCCGGCACCGGCGGCGGTCGCGGCGCAGCCGCCGGCCGAGGAGGCGGTACAGGGCTCGATGATGTTCGTCCTCGACGCGTCCGGGTCGATGGTCGATCGGCTGCCGGCCGGCGGGACCAAGATGGACGCCGCCAAGGCCGCGATGACCACGCTGGTCGACGGGCTGCCGGTGAACCTCCATGTCGGGCTGGCGGCCTACGGCACGTCGACGGGCGCCTCGCCGGCGGAGAAGGCGGCCGGCTGCCAGGACGTGCGGGTGCTCGCGCCGGTCGGCCGGGCGGACAAGGAGGCGATGCTGGCCCAGATCGCCGGCATCACGCCGCGCGGCTACACGCCGATCGGCCGCTCGCTGGAGGAGGCCGCGGCGGCGCTGCCGGACTCCGGTCCACGGGCGATCGTGCTGGTGTCCGACGGGATCGACACGTGCGCGCCGCCCGCGCCGTGCGAGGTCGCGGCCGAGCTGGCCGGTGCCGGGGTGGAGCTCGCGGTGCACGCGATCGGCTTCCAGGTCGACCCGGCGGCGCGCGAGCAGCTGGAGTGCATCGCCACCGAGACCGGTGGTGAATACCACGACGCGCCGGACGCGGAGGTGCTGGCGGATCTGCTGCCGGAGATCGCCGACCGGGCGTTGCGCCACTACGAGGTGGACGGCGAGTCGGTCGACGGCGCGGCGTCGATGGCCGATGCCGAGTACCTGGTGCCGGGGCAGTACGCCGACGAGATCGAGCGGCGGACGCCGAACTACTACCAGGTGCACGTGCCGGCGGGGGCGACCGGACAGTTCACCGTGGTGCATACCGTGGAGTCTGGTTCGGAGCGGTGGGATTCCGGCGTCGGGCTGCGGTTGCTCGACGGTGCGGAACGGGTGTGCGCGGAGAACGAGGGATTTCGGGAGTTCAGTTATGACGGCCCGGAAACGGCGTCGTTGTCGTGGACGGCGGTCGAGAACTCCCGGTGCGATCCGGCTGGGCCGCATTATCTCGAGGTGACCTGGGACAACCTGCTCACCAACGATTCCGACGATATCGAGTTGTCCGTCGCGGTCGAGCCGGCGGCGTCGGGCGGGGTTGGTTCACCCGCCGAGGAAGCGGTGGAGTTCTCCCCGCCGGATACCGGGCAGGACATCGTGTGGGGTGGTGGGTCGTTCAACGACGCGGCGGCGTTGCCGGGGACCGGCCGCTATCTGGACCGGATTCACTACAGCGAGTACAGCGTGTACAAGGTGTGGTTGGACTGGGGACAGTCGCTGGCCTGTCAGGTCACCTTCGCCGACAGCGCCGAGACGGGGCGGGCGACCGCGGTGACCGAGCTGCGCTCGCCGGCCAGGGCCGGCATGCGTGAGCACTGGTGGCGGTCGACCGACTACACGGGGACGTCGGTGGCCATCGAACCCGTTGCCACGCCGGAGATCTCCTACGCCAACCGGGACGGGAAGTACCCGAGGGCCGCGCACGACGGCTGGTACTACCTGGTCGTCAAGTTGAGTCCGGTGTGGACAGAGGGGACGGCGGTGCCGGACGAGCAGCCGTCGTTCGAGATCGCGCTGACGGTCAGCGGCTCGGATTCCGGTGGGCCGGAGTATGCGCAACTGAGTGTGCCGACCAGTGCGCCGCCATCGGTTTCGTCAACCTGGACACCGTCGGCCACTGTTTCGGCGACGGATATCGGGCTGCTCGCCGCGGATTCGGCGTTCCCGTGGTGGGTGTTGGCCATGGTTGGCGGGGTGGTGCTGTTCGGTGGATTCGTCGTGCTGGTGCTTCGGCGACGGGATGTGTCCCGGGATCGCTGAGCCGGGTAACGAGATTCTGCTGAAGGGCGATGTGTAGTTCGACTTTCAACTGAATTCGTGCTCGGAATGCGAGGAGCCATGTCGCGATATGGCGAGGTCAACCCGGGGGTGGCGGGCAGCCGCCGGCCGGCGCTGATCAGGATGGGGTCGCTGGTGGTCGCGCTGGTGCTGGTGGCGGGTGGTGGGGTGGCCGCGTTCGCCACGGACGACCGGCGGCCGGCGGCGCCGGCGTCGATCCCCCTGCCGCCGCCGTCGCCATCCCCGGTCGAGGCGTCGCCGGCGGCCTGCCTGGCCGACGGCTGCGGCTGAGGGCGCCGCGAACGTCGGACTCGCGTGTCCGGAGCGTTGGACTCGCGGGTTCAGGTGCGGCTGCGGAAGAGGCGGCGTTCGGCGGCGTGGGGGGTGGCGCGGGAGGTGGCCTCGGGGTGGTGGCGGGCCAGCAGGACCACGCCGAGGACGGCGACCAGCGCGCCGGCGACCAGGCCAAGACCGGTGAAGCCGCCCGCGTCGCTGGTCTCGTCCAGCAGGCCGATGGCGATGGCGGTGGCGACCATGGGGCTGAGCACGGTCTGGCAGCCGACCACGATGTCCGGTGGGCCGCTGGCGTAGGCGAGCTGGATGAACCACGAGCCGACGGCGAAGGCCACCACCAGCGCGGTCGCCGACAGCGGGGAGACGCCACCGAAGCCCGCGGTCTGGAACGTGTACGTCACGTCCCTGACCAGGATCGACACCAGACCGTAGGCCGCGCCCGCGCCGGTGGCGAGCATCACGCAGCGGGTGATGCCGCTGCGCAGCGCGCCGATACCGCCGAACAGCACCACCGCGCCCCCCACGATCTGGCAGGCCAGCAGCACCGCCGAGTCGGGGAAGCGCGTCGCGCTCGCCCGCACCGAGGCCAGCGCGACGAACACCGCGACGCCGAGCGTGCTCGCGATGATCGCCACGATGGCCACCTTGTGCAGGCGGACGCCGGACGCGCGGGCGTTGAGCACCGCGACCGCCGGCAGGGCGAGCACCACGATCGGGGCCACGATCGTGACCGGGGCCAGCGCCAGCGCCAGGATCTGCAGCACCGCGCACGAGGACAGCACGGCCACCCCGAGCAGCCACTTGCGGTTGTGCACCAGCCGCCCGATGCCGCGCAGGCCGAGATCCTTGTCCTTGGTCTCGGTGCGCACGGCCCCGTGTTGGAGCTGGGCACCGATCGCGCTGCACAACGCGCCGAGCACGGCGAACGTGATGGCGAGCGCAATCATCAGGTGGCCTCGACTCTCGCTGGCTGCCGGTTCTCCCGTGCGGAGCTGACGGCCACCCGCAGCAGGCGCACCACGAGCGCCATCAGCATCAGCATCTCAAGCCCGAACAGCGCGCGCTGGACGAGACCCGAGACGCCCCGCCCGTCCAGCACACCAGGAATCGTCATGCTGGGGAAGACGTGCCTTGTTCCGGGTGCCACTGGACCCGCCCACCTCTCCCCTGATGGTCGCGCCTGCGTCTGATCGACTGCCTGGTCAACGCGCGCAGCCACCACCAGATTCCCGCACCCGACCTGAGAACGACCTCAGCGCGGCGCTAGCTCTGCCAGATCTGCACCCCGCGGACCAGGTAGGGCGCCGTCGGTACGAACGTGCCGCCGCCGGGGTAGGTGTCGAACTCGCCCTCGGTGGCGCAGTCGCGCCCCTGGTACACGGTGACCGGTCTGGTCGTGCGGTTGGCGAAGGAGCGCCCGTCGACCGTGTCCGGCAGCGGCACGCACTCCCCGGGATTGGTGTTCGCCAGCGTGAACCGGTGTGGGTCGCCGGTGTACCGCTCGCCCGGCCACAGGCAGAACTCGCCGCGCTCACACGGGCTGTCCGTCGCGCTCGCCTGGCCGGGACCGGTGATGATCATCATCGAGACGACGGTGCCGAGCACGGCGAGGCGGCTGCCGATGTTCCTCATTGGACTTCCCCTTCGATGTGGCTGGCCGGTCCTCGTGACCGGCTGGTTCGAGCATCGCGGGTTGTCCGGCGATGCCCAAACGGTTGTCCACAGGGGCCTCAGCGCCGCTTGTTCTCCTGGATCGCGTTGATCACCTCGTCGTCCCAGCGGTGGCTGCGGATCAGCCGGTACCGCTCGCAGGCCACCGACATGTAGGCCTTCGCCTCGGTCTGGGTGTCGATCAGCGCAGCCTGGCGCAGCATGCGGATCACTGGCCGGAACTCCTCGTCATACCAACGGTGGGCCACTGTCGCCCGATCGAGGAATTCGCCTTCGTCCTGCATGAGTCGGAAGCCCCAGGCCTCGACGGTCTCGGCCAGTTCGCCGTAGTCCTCCGGCTCGGTCAGCATGATCGCTCTGCGGGCGTCGCCGGTCAGCGGGACGCGGTCGAGGAAGATCCGGCGGTAGTCCTTCACCAGCAGGTCGCCCGGGTATCGCACGCCGTCGGGGGACAGCCGGGTGAGCACCTCGGTGACATAGGCGTCGATGGTCTTCATGCCCTGCGCGTGCGCGACCGAGACCCGGTGGTGCCCGTCCAGCACGAAGTGCATGTCCCCGATCCGGTACACCTCGATCGGGGGAACGGACTCGCCCCGGCGCTGGGCCAGCGCCAGCCGCTGCCAGCGTTCCCGGACCTGTCCGGAGGTCGGGCGGAACCGGCGGTCGAACTCCCGGCCGCGGTCAACGCTGCCCACGATCGAGTCCAGCGGGATCACCTGCAGGCCGAGCCGCCGCTCGCCAGCGCGGCCGAGCGCGGCGACCACCTCGTCGAAGGGCAGCATGATGTTGACGTCGTCTGGCGCGCGCCGCATCCAGGCGGCCAGCCGCGACAGCACCTGCCGGCGGCGTGCCCGCAGGAAGTCGTTCTCCGCGTCCGCCGCGGGGAATCCGGTGTCACGGTTCATCGGTGCCGACCCTCCTCGGTAGCTCCAGGATCCGGTGTCCGACGGTGTTCAGGATGCGCGTGTCGCCGAGTTCCCGGTCGGGCACCGGCTGGCCGTGCGGGTGGATGTGACCGTGCACCATCAGCGCCGGGCGCAGCTTCTCGATCGTGGTGCGCAGGCAGGCGAACCCCCGGTGGGCCGGGTCGTCGCGGTCGCCGAGGTCGCGCGGCGGGGAGTGGGTGAGCAGCACGTCCACCCCACGGCCGTCGCGCCACCGGCGACGGGTCGCGGCCCTGGTCAGCCTGCCAGCGCGGCGGGCCTGCTGGCGCTCGGTCCACTGGTTGGGGCCGCCGTTGTAGCGGATGGAGCCGCCGAGCCCGGCGATCCGCACGCCGGCGACGTCCACCACCCGACCGTCGGCGTTCACCCATCCGGTGGGGCCGGGGTAGGTGACGGGCAGCCCGGCCCGCAGCGACAGGCCGCGGGTGTCGGTGTAGCCGGACAGGTCGGCGTCGTGGTTGCCTGGTACGAACACGCACGGTCGGTTCAACGCGTCGGCCAGGTGTTCCAGGTAGTCGAACGGCAGGTCACCGGCGGCCAGCACCAGGTCGACGTCTCCCGCGCGCCGGTGGACCCAGTCGGTCAACAGCGAGTCGACCACCTCGTCGGAGACGGTGAGCACCCTGGGCATACCGCCAGGGTACGACCGGCGGAAATGTGCGGATGCAAGCGCATACACCCCGGACTAGTGCCCTACCGGCATGCAGTGATTACCCTCAGAAACACTGTCGGGGATCCATAAGGGAGCGCGGACACGAATGGTGGGCCAGACGAGCGACTCCAGTGACTACTACGTCAGCGGTGGCGTCAACTGGGCGGGCTTCAGTCTCGCCGAGCTGGTGGCCATGGTGGCCGAACAGGCGAACCCGGCGCAGCTCGAGCGGCTCGCCCAGGACTGGCGATCGACCGGTGACGCCGTGGTCGACGCGGCCGACTACCTGGCCGAGGCGCTGGACGACCTGATGAACTACTGGACCGGCGAGTCGGCGAACAAGGCGAGAAGCGTGGTCGCGCTCAACGCCCAGTGGGTGTCCGACCTCGGCACCACCGCCCGCGAGATGGGCACGCCGATCGACGACGCGGCCGGGGCCCTGCAGGCGGCCCAGGCGGCGATGCCCGCGCTGCCGGTGACCCCGCCGCCGGAGCTGCCGGGCGCCGCGCCCGCCGGGGCGGCCGAGGCCGCCGCACTGACCGGCAGCCCGGTCGCCGCCGCGATCGGCGCGACCTCGGCCGGCTCGACCAGCGGGTTCGCCGCGCACGCCGAGCAGGCGGAGCTCAAACAGGTGGCGGTGGAGACCATGCAGCGCTTCGAGACGGCCGCGGTGGGCATCGACCGGACCACGCCGAGATTCCTCGGCCCGGACAGCGAGCTGCGCCCCGATCCGGACGGCGGGTTCGGGATCGACCCCGGCGAGGCCGTCTGGATCAGCACGGTGACCCAGACGACCGGCGTGGACATGCGGTGGCAGGTGCTCACCGGGATGACCGACCCGAGTTCCAGCGGGTCCTACCCCGGCGGCGGGCTCGGCGGTGGCGGTGGCGGCTTCGACCCGTTCACCGGCAGGAGTCTCGGCGGCACGTCGGCCGGCATCGGCGTCGGCGCGATGCCGACCGGGTCGGTCGGCGGCCGGACCGGGCAGGGCTCCGGTGGCCGGCCAGAGCTGGCGATGCCCGGCCGCGGCATGCCGACCGCGGCGTCGGGCGCGGTGATCGGCGGCGGCAACGCCGGCGGCGGTATGCCCTACGGCGGGCACATGGGCGGGGCGCCGATCGGCGCCGGTGCCGGTATGGGCACGGGCGGTCCGGAGCCGCATCGCAGACGGTTTCCCTTCGACGCCGACGACCCGTTCGACACGGGACAGAAGGCGTCGCCACCGGTCATCGGACTCTGATGGACCTCTGATGGACAAGGGGAAGCGGTAGATGGAGCAGGAGCAGCCGACGGTCCCGCCGCCGATGCCGGCGGCCGTGCCGGAGACGATCGCGGAGATCATGCCGGAAACCCTGGCGGAGCAGCCGCCACCGCCGATGCCGGAGACCATGGCGGTGGCGTCGCCGTCCTACGGCTGGGCGATCGACCCGCACAAGGTCAGGGAGTTCGGCGACGCGGTCATCCGCGCACGGTCCTTTTTGGACACCGTGCGGCTGAAGGTGGAGCGGATGCAGGGCGTGGACTTCACCCCGCAGCTGGGGATCAGTCCGGTCGGGCAACAGCTGGCGAAGAAGTTCGACGACCGTCTCAACTCGACGGTCGGGCTGCGGGGCATGCTCGAGGAGGCCATGCGCCGGATGCAGGACTTCGTGGCGAGCGCGGAGGCGGCCGCCCGGTCCTACGAGGAGATGGACGAGGAGGCGCGGGCCACCTACAAGGGCATCGTGCCGGACGTGGCCGGGGTGCTGGGGGAGGTGGTCGCGACCCTGACGACCAGCGGCCCGACCGGCTACGGCGATGACAACCCCTACGACGACCACGGCAGCTACGGCCATCACCACGACCACGACGATCATGACGACGACCACGACGATCACGACGACGACCACGATGGTCACGGCGACGACCACCACGACGACAACGAAGACGACAACGAAGACCACAACGGCGAGAACGACGCCGACAACGAGAGCGGCGACGACGGCCAAGGTGACTCCGGCGGTGGCGACCCCGGTGGCGATGACAACAGTGGCCAAGACGGCGACAACGGCCATGGCGGCGACAACGCGGACGGCGGTGGTCCCGGCGACGGTGGCGGTCCTGGCGATCCCGGTGGCGATGGCGGCCCCGGTGGCGATGGCCAGGATGACGGCAAAGGTGACGGCAAAGGTGACGGTGGCGACCGGGGCGAAGGCGGTCCCGACGACCAGGATCCCGGTGGCGATCCCGGTGCCGATCCCGGTGGTGAGGACGCCGGTCGCGGCGGAGACCACGATCGCGGCGATGCTCCCGACAACCAGGATCGCGACGATCGCGACCGTGGCGATCATGCCGGTGACGGTCACGACAGTGGTGACGGTCGAGGCAGCGATGGTCCTGCTGGTGGCGCGGGCGATGCCGCTGGCGATACCGACCCCGGCGGCGATCACCGCGCTGATGACGAGCGCGCCAGCACTGACCGCGAGACCACTGACCCCGCCGTCGACCCCGCAGTCGACCCCGCAGTCGACCCCGCCGTCGATCGTGCCGGCGGCACCCCTGATGGCAGCACCCCTGATGGCGGCGACCAACAACCCGGACACCACCGCGCCGAACCCGCCCCGGCGGCCGGCGAACCGGCCATCTTCCCGCCCCCGTTACCCCAACCGTCTCGATGATCAGCAGCACCCGATCTGCCGTCGCCGTCACCGTGGCGGAGGTGGATCTGTTGTGTACGGCCGCGAACTCCACCCCGCCCTACCCACTGCGCATTCCCGCCACCGGCACCACCGTCACCGAGCGCCGTGCCGTCCTGCGCGCCGCCGGTGAACAGCTCGCCGCCCGCGGCCTGGCCGACGAACGCGGCCCCCTCGGCGTCGCCGAGGCGTTCGCCTACCTCCTCCAGGACTGCACCCTCGTCCTCGACCTGCTGCTCGCCGACGGCGCCGACGTCCTCGGCGGCGTCCTGCTCGCCCGCCGCGACCTTGCCGTGCTCGTCACCCAACAACTGACCGGCGACCACGCCGTCCACCTCGCCGAGCTACCCCTCGACGACGCCGTGGACGACCTGCTCGCCATCGTGCCCATCCACGACGCCGCCCGCACCGCCCCGTTCTCCTTACCCGCCAACACTTTCCGCCGCATCCACGCCGAGCTCCGGGCCCGGCGGCAGCTCACCGCGACCGAATGGGACGAACTGCTCGCCGCCAACGGCGTCACCGACCGGCTGGCCCGCCGCCTGGTCACCCACCTGCAACCGGTACGCGGCAACGGCCAGGTCGGCCTGGCCACCCGCGGCGGCAACGCCAACGAATGGCGTCGCGTCGGCGACGAACTCCGTTGGCTGGACACCGAACTCGGCCGCTACCAACTCCTCGCCGCCGAGGACGACGGCTGGCTGAGCGTCAATCCGATGCATCCGGCCGACCTGTCCAACGGCCTGCGCCGAATGGCCGGGGCACTTCGCACCTGAACATTTGCCGCTGGAAATTCACCGCGATTTGGGCGAGATTAGAGCAAAGGGCTCTCCCTAACCAGCGGTTCGGTCCGATACCGTGGATGGTCGGAATCGATCATCATGGGGAGCTGGGCGTGGGCACGTTCGAGCAGTTCGTCCAGCGAGCGCTGGAGGCACGGGACCGAGCCGTGCAAGCGGCCCAGGCGGCCGAACAGGAGCGTCGCCGCCGCCGCGAGGAGACCGACATCTACGTCAACGGCGGCGTGAACTGGAACGGCTACGGGCTCGAGCCGCTGATCAAAATGGTCGCCGAACGGGCCAATCCCGCACAGCTCGACGCGTTGGCCGGCGAGTGGAGCCGCCACGGCCAGTCCGTCGTGCGCACCTCTGAGGACCTGCGCCGCTCGCTCACCACCCTGATGCAGTTCTGGTCGGGCAACGCGTCCGACCTCGCCCTGCAACGGGTCACCAACAACGTCACCTGGATCTCCGAACTCGGCAGCACCGCCCAGCAGATGTCGGTCCCCATCCAGGACGCCGCGGGCGCGCTCACCTCCGCGCAGGACACCATGCCCGGCATGCCGAAGAACAACTGGCTCGGCTCCGCCGGCGGCGGCGCGGCGGCCGGGTTCATGGTCGGCGGCCCGATCGGGGCCGCGTTCGGCGCCGCACTCGGCGGCATCGCCAGCGCGTTCGGTTTCGGCAGCAGCAAGAAGAAGCTCAAGCGCAAGGCCGTGCAGACCATGCAGCGCTACGAGGGCGCCCTGCTCGGCATCGACCAGTCGACCCCCCGCTTCGGCCTGCCGACCGACGGCGTCAACCCCGGCACCGGCCCGAATCCCAACCCCGGCACCGGAATCGACCGGCCGCCGGGCGCGGTCTCACCGCCAGGGGTCGGCGGCAGCCTGCTGCCCCGGCCGGGCGGGCAGACCGATCTGGACTACGGCGCGACCGACCCCGCCTTCGCCGGGTCGCCGGAAGGCCGCTGGCAGTCGCTGACCGGTCTCGGGCCCAACCCGATCGGCGGCGGCGGCGCGACCAGCGGGCTCGGCGGCGGCGGTGGCCTCAGCGGGTTCGGCGGCTCCCTCGGCGCGCTGCCACCGGGTGCCATGAGCGGCGCCCGGCCCGGTGCGCTGGCCGGCGCCGGTGCCCGTGGCGGTCTCGGCGCGGGCGCCCGCGGTGGCGTCGGCGGCGTTCCGCCGGGGATGGCGGGCGGCCGAGGCGGCGGCGACAAGGACTACCGGGGACGCGGCCGGTTCAACCGGGGCGGCGGGTTCGGCATGGGTGGTGTGCCAGGCGGTCGGAGCGAGGAGGAGCGCGACGGCGAGCACCGCAGGCGGGTGCCGATCGAGGACGACCCGTTCGCCACCGACCTGAAGGCCGCACCGCCCGTCATCGGGCTCTGAGAGGGGAAAGCCACATGTACGTCGACAATCCAGGGGCCGGTGGCGCCGGCGGCGGATGGGCGGTCGATCCGGAGCGGGTGCGGGAGTTCGCCGGCGCGGTCGAGGCGGTCCGCGCCGACCTGATGGCGATCACCCGTGAGGTCGAGGACCTGTCCACGCCGGACTACGCGCCGATGCTCGGCACCAGCCCGGTCGGCCAGGAGATGGCCGACAAGTTCGCCGACCGGATGGGCAGCGACCACGGGCTGCGCGGCCAGTTGACCGTCGCGTTGCGACACATGGAGGAGTTCGTCGCCAGCGCCGAGCTGTCCGCGGCGCAGTACCTGCAGACCGACCAGGACAACGCCGCCGGACTGAGGTTCCAGTAGTGGCGTCCACACTCGACCTCGGCGAGTTGCTGCTGCCGGTCGAGATCGACCTGCTGTGTGCCTTCGCCGAGGTGGAGGCGCCCTTCCCGCTGGAGATCCCGCAGTCGGGCACCTCGGAGATCGAGCGCCGGCACCGGTTCCGCGAGGCCCGCGAGCAGCTGACCGACCGTGGCCTTGCCGACGAGAACGGACCGCTCGGCGTCGCCGAGGACTTCGTGTTCCTCATCCGCTCCAGTACCGGTGCCCTCGACCTCTCGCTGTCCACGGAGAAGGGCGGCATGGCCGCGGTCGTGCTGACCCACCGCGACGAGTCGCTGCTGGTCACCCAGCAGCTCAGCGACCCGGAGGGGATCGTCCGGATGAAGGCGGCCACCCTCGACGACGCGGTCGCCGGCCTGATGCGGCTGGTGCCGCGGCTGGACCCGCCGATGACCGCGCCGTTCAGCCTGCCCCGGCGCGCGCTGGAGGACGCGTTCACCGCGATGATGGCCGAACTGCCAGCCGACGGCGGCGCCCCCCGGCAGCTGACCGGGCAGGAGCTCGACGACCTGCTGCGCTCGCACGGCATCGACGACCGGGTCGCGCGCCGGATGGTCTCCTCGCTGCAACCGGTGCTCGGCAACGGCCAGGCCGGCAACGCCCGCCGCGACGACTCCGAGGACCAGTGGCACCGCGTCGGCGAGGAGCTGAGCTGGCTGGACACCGAGCGCGGCCGGTTCCGGCTCGTCGGCGACGACACCTGGATGAGCGTGAACCCGTTGCCCCGCGAGGACATCAACGCCGAACTCCGCCGGATGGCGGCCCGCACCCGCTGACGCCCCGAATGAGGCATTGGCGACGTTCAACGTCCCGAATGGGGCATTCAGGGCTTACAGCTGGTCGGCGGGGTCCCGGCGTTGGCGGCGGACGGTGTGCACGATGAACAGCGTCAGCAGCAACAGGCCGAGCCCGCCCGCCGAGCCGACGATCGCCACCTGCATCGGCGCCCAGTCCTTCTCGTAGGGCGGCGGCATCTCGAACGGGATGTCGATCGCCTTGTCCTTGGGCACGACGCCGCCCTCGCCGGGGATCGTCGTGGTCAGCGCGGCGACCGGGTCGATCATGCCGTAGCCGATCTCGATGTTGTGCCCGCCGGGCGCGCCGGGGTGCGCCGCGGTCGCCCGGATGCGCTCCATGACCTGCTGGGCGGTCAACGGGGTGCCCAGCTTCTCGAACCGCTCCCGGACCAGCGCGGCGAGCCCGGCGACGTAGGGCGCGGCGAAGCTCGTGCCCTGGATCGGGCTCGCCTGGCCGTTGGCCGACGCGGTCACGTTGACCAGGCTGTCCCGGTCGCCGGGGTTGAGCGAGATGATGTCGGTGCCGGGCGCGGCCACGCTCACCCACGGCCCGTGCATGGAGAAGTCGGCGGCGTCCCCTGCCTGGTCCACCGCGGCGACCGACAGCACGTACTCGGAGAACCACGGCGGGGTGACGATGAACTTCGGGTTGTCCGGGTCGGCGTTGTTCTGGTCCTTGCAGTCCGGCCCCGGCACGTTGCCGGCCGAGGAGACCACGACCACGTCCTTGTCCTCGACCGCGTAGCGCAGCGCCCGCTGCAGCTCACGCTCGTCGGACCTGATCGGCCCGTTGATGCGGGCGTCGTCGGCCGCGCGGCAGGTGTCCACCGACATGTTGATCACGTCGACGCCCTGGTTCGCCGCACTGACGACCGCCTTGGCGAGCGTGACCAGGCTGCCCGCCCGCTCCCTCGGCGGCTCCTGGGACCCCTCCGGCGGCTTGAACTCGAAGAACTCGCTCGACTGGCGGATGCTCAGGATCTTGGCGTTGGGGGCGATGCCCTGGAAGCCGAAGTTCGCCGGCGCCTTGGCCGCGATGATCCCGGCCACCTGCGTGCCGTGGCCGTCGCAGTCACTCAGGCCGTCGCCGCCGTCCTGCACGTAGTCGCCGCCGCTGACCAGCCGGTTGCCGAGGAAGTCGTGGGCGTTCACCCCGGTGTCGATCACCGCGACGGTCTGGCCGTCGCCGGTGGCGAACTGGCTCAGGTCCTGGAACCGCAACACGTCCTGGCCCCAGGCCTTGTCCTGCAGTTCGACCGGCCCGTCAAGAGAGGTCACGCAGGTCTTGTCGGTGACCTGCGTGTACTCCTTGTCCGGTTTGCCGTTGTCGTCGGGCACCGACCGGTCGCCACCGAGCGGCGGCGGGGTCGGGCCGGCACCGGTGTCCTCGGCCGGCTGCGCACTCGCCAGCGGCGCGGCCGGCACCAGCACCGTCAGCAGCGCGGCCGCGACCAGCCGGGCGGTGATCGAGCGCCGAGTCATCAGCTGGCGGGGATGATGTTGGCGTGGCGCAGGACGCTGTAGAGGTTCATCACGGCCAGCGCCAGCGGCAGCAGCACGGCGATACAGATCGCCTCGATGATCTCCACCGTGCGCCGCAGCGGCGGGGAGAAGCGCTGCTCGGGGAAGATCACGCCGAACACCAGCGCGGCCGCTGCGATCAGCACCAGCGAGCCGAACACCCACAGCAGCCGGTCGAAGGTGTCCGCGCCGATCATCCAGCCGACCAGGATGCCGGCCGCGGACAGCATGCCGGTGGCCAGCAGCGCGATCGCCTGGCTGCCGTTGGCGTAGGTACGCGCCCGCAGCAGCAGCACCAGGGTGGCCGCGATGGCCATCGCGATGGCCCAGAAGTCGGCCTTGCTGGCGGTGATGATCGCCGAGATGGCGGTCGCCACCCCACAGCCGATGATCATGCCGGTCATGTACTCGTGCGCCAGGCCGGCGCGCCGCTCGATGGAGCGGTAGTCCGGGAAGCCGGTGTCCTCCTTGAGGTCCTCGGCACTGCCCGGCACGTTCGGCAGCGGCAGTCTGGCCAGCTGGATGGTCAGCCTCGGCAGTACCGACAGCCCGGCGAGCGCGACCGCCGCGGTGCCGGCGGCGATGCCCGGCGCCGGGTGCGCGATCAGCGTGGCGATGGCGAAGGCGATGACGCCGATCGCCGCGGCCGTGCCGGCGGCGACGAACGTGGTCACCCCGGCGCCGATCAGCATGATCGACGCCGACGCCACGATCAGCACCAGCGCGCTGGCCAGCAGCAGGCTCGCCCGCCCGGTGGCGCCGGGGACGATGTAGAGCCCGGAGACGAAGGCCATCGGTAACCCGCCGGCCGCCGCGATCAGCACCCCGGCGGTCCGCGCGTCGTAGCCGCGGGCGATCACCGCGCCGAGCGCGACCGTGACGATGGCCGCCGCACCGGCGGCGATCGCGGCGCCGATGTGCGAGCCGCCGAACAGCGGGCCGGTCATCAGCACCGTGAGCGCGGCCAGGACCAGCGCGATCGCCCCGGCGATGTAGCCGATGCGGTTGGCGGTCTGCTTGGTCCACGGGCGGTAGCTGTCCGGCGAGGACTCCGCGATGGCGTCCACCACGTCGTCGTACAGCGGCGGCGGCGGGTTCTCCGCCCGCTTGCGCAGCTGCAGCAGCTCGCCGTCGACGACGCCGAGCGAGGCCAGCGTCCTGCTCGGGTCGAGCGGGTTGTCGCCGAGCTTGGCCAGACACCAGCCGCCGTGCCGCGCGCCGCCGTCGGGAGTGGCCTCCTTGGCCATCTCCAGCAGCATCGGCAGCAGGTCCGCCACTGCCACACCGGCGGGCAGCGCGACGTCGATCCGTGTTCTCGGCGCCACCACCGTCACCCGGCTGAACACCGTCGTCCCGGTTGCCACGGCCCGGCCCCCTTACTGTCCGCGTCTGTCGATATCCACCCCTTGCTGTCCGGGGCGGCCCCTAGTATGGCCGTACCGGTTCCCGAGTGTGAGTGGGTTCCGCAACATAGACGGTCGGCACGTTCGAGACGATTCGACACGACTTCGATATGACGGGGGCTTGGAGACGGTGAGCACGCTTCAGTTCAAGCGATCACCTCGACTGGCGGCGCCGCGCCAGCCGGGCGGCGAGGTACACCTCGAGCCGCCACCGGAGGTGCCCCGCGTCATCCCGGGCAACATCCTGATGAAGCTCATGCCGGTCGTGATGGTGGTCGCGATGCTCGGCATGATGGCGCTGATGTTCACCGCCGGTGGCGCCGTCGGCCGCAACCCGGTGACCTTGCTGTTCCCCATGATGATGATGTTCTCGATGGTCGGCATGATGGGCCAGAACCGCGGCGGCGGCCCGAAGAAGGCCGAGATGAACGAGGACCGCAAGGACTACCTGCGCTACCTCGGCCAGATGCGCGACCGCGCCCGGGAGGCCTCCCTCGACCAGCGCTCCGCGCTCGAGTGGGTGCACCCCGACCCGCAGGCACTGTGGTCGATCGCCACCAGCCGCCGGATGTGGGAGCGCCGCCAGTCCGACCCCGACTTCTGCCACCTGCGGGCCGGCCGGGGCTCCCAGCGCCTGGCCACCCGGCTGGTGCCGCCGCAGACCGGCCCGGTCGACGAGCTGGAGCCGATCGCCACGTTGGCGCTGCGCCGGTTCGTCCGCGCGCACTCGATCGTGCCGGAGCTGCCCATCCAGATCGCCATCCGCGGGTTCGCCGCGGTCGGCCTGTCCGGCGACCGGGAGCTGACCCGCGGCCTGGCCCGCACGCTGATCTCCCAGCTGGTGACCTTCCACACGCCCGACGACGTGCTGGTCGCCGTGGTCACCGCCGGCCGGGCCAAGGAGGAGTGGGAGTGGGCCAAGTGGCTGCCCCACGCCCAGCACCCGTCGATGGTCGACGGCATCGGCCAGCTGCGGATGATGGCCGGCTCGCTGGCCCAGGTGGAGGCCTGGCTCGACGAGGAGCTGCGCGACCGGCAGCGGTTCACCCGCAACGCCCCGCCCCAGCCGGACCAGCCGCAGGTGCTGATCATCATCGACGACGGTGAGGTCACCCGCGAGGAGCAGATCATCCTGGAGGAGGGTCTGGTCGGCGTCACGCTGATGGACCTGTCCGACAGCCTCGGCAACCTCACCGCCCGCCGCGGCCTGCGCCTGGTGGTCGAGCCGGACCGGCTCGGCGCGCGCAGCGCCAGCGGCGTCGAGTGGTTCGCCAAGCCGGACACGATGACCGTGGCCGAGGCCGAGGCACTGGCCCGCAAGCTCTCGCCCTACCGCCTCGGTGCGGCCGCGAACGACGACGGCGGCGACGAGCCGCTGCTGTCCAACCCGACGCTGCTCGAGCTGCTCAGCATCCCCGGCGACCCGATGACCTTCGACGTGCAGCAGGCCTGGCGTCCCCGGCCGGTCCGCGACCGCTACCGGGTGCCGTTCGGCGTCGGCGAGCACGGCCAGGCCGTCGAGCTGGACATCAAGGAAGCCGCGATGGAGGGCATGGGCCCGCACGGCCTGTGCATCGGCGCCACCGGTTCCGGTAAGTCGGAGTTCCTGCGCACGCTGGTGCTCGGCATGCTGGCCACCCACTCGTCGACCACGCTCAACTTCGTCCTGGTCGACTTCAAGGGTGGTGCGACCTTCCTCGGGTTGGACTCCGCGCCGCACGTCGCCGCGACCATCACCAACCTGCAGGACCAGCTGACCCTGGTCGACCGCATGAAGGACGCGCTGGCCGGGGAGATGAACCGGCGCCAGGAGGCGCTCAAGACCGGCGGCAACTTCAAGAACGTCTGGGAGTACGAGAAGGCGCGGGAGAACGGCGCCGACCTCGACCCGCTGCCCGCCCTGTTCATCGTGGTCGACGAGTTCTCCGAGCTGCTGAGCGCGAAGCCGGACTTCATCGACCTGTTCGTCGCGATCGGCCGGCTGGGCCGGTCGCTGCAGATGCACATGCTGCTGGCCTCGCAGCGCCTGGAGGAGGGCAAGCTGCGCGGCCTTGACTCGCACCTGTCCTACCGGATCGGGCTGAAGACCTTCTCCGCGGCCGAGTCCCGCGCGGCCATCGGCGTGCCGGACGCGTTCGAGCTGCCGTCGATCCCTGGCTCCGGCTACCTGAAGTTCGACACCTCGACCATGGTCCGGTTCAAGGCGTCCTACGTCTCCGGCCCGTACCGCCCGGCCGGCATCCAGAACGTCGGCCCGGCCGCGCCGATCTCCGGCGACCGGCGCGCGAAGCTGTTCGTGCCGGACTACGTGGAGATCCCGAAGGAGCCGGAGAAGCCGGTCGAGGCGCCCAAGGAGGCGCCGAAGCCGGAGAGCAACAACCCGACCGAGCCGAGCGAGCTGGACGTCATCGTCAGCAGGCTGATCGGCCAGGGACCGCCGGCACACGAGGTGTGGCTGCCGCCGCTGGAGACGCCGAACTCGCTGGACACCCTGCTGCCGCCGCTGCAGCCGACCGAGGACCGGGGCCTCTCGCCGGTCGGCTTCTTCGGCAACGGCCGCCTGCAGCCGCCGCTCGGCCTGATCGACAAGCCCTACGAGCAGCGCCGTGACCTGCTGTGGGCCGACTTCTCCGGGGCCGCTGGGCACGCCGCGGTCGCCGGCGGCCCGCAGTCGGGCAAGTCGATGCTGCTGCGCACGCTGGTGATGTCGATGGCGATCACGCACACCGCCGAGGAGGTGCAGTTCTTCTGCATCGACCTCGGTGGTGGCACGCTCACCACCCTGCAGGGCCTGCCGCACGTCGGTGGCGTGGCCGGCCGGCTCGACCCGGACAAGGTCCGCCGGATGATCGCCGAGGTCAACGGCCTGCTCTCGGCGCGCGAGCAGCTGTTCCGGGACAAGGCCATCGACTCGATGACCGACTTCCGCAACCGCAAGCGGCGCGGCGAGCTCACCGAGGACCCGTTCGGCGACGTGTTCCTGCTGGTGGACGGCTGGCTGAACTTCCGCCAGGAGTTCGAGTCCATCGAGATGCAGGTGGTCAACCTGGCCGCCCAGGGCCTGTCCTTCGGCATCCACGTCGTGGTGTCGGCCAACCGGTGGGCCGAGATCCGTCCCGCGCTCAAGGACCTGCTCGGCACCCGGTTCGAGCTGCGTCTCGGTGATGCCAGCGAGTCCGAGGTGGACCGCAGGGTGGCGGTCAACGTGCCGGCCCAGCCCGGTCGCGGACTGTCGCGGGACAAGCTGCACTTCCTCGTCGGCCTGCCCCGGATCGACGGGTCGAGCAACGACCAGGACGTCGCCGCCGGTGTGCAGGACGCGGTCGCCAAGCTCAACGGCGCCTGGCGCGGGCGGCACGCGCCGAAGGTCCGGATGCTGCCCGAACTGCTGCCCTACGAGGACCTGCTCGCCCAGGACCCCCACCGCGGCACCAAGCTGGTGCCCATCGGCGTGGACGAGAACGCGCTCGCCCCGGTGTACCTGGACTTCGACGCCGACCCGCACTTCATGGCGTTCATGGACGGCGAGTCCGGCAAGACCAACCTGCTGCGCACGATCGTGCGCGGCATCACCGAGCGGTACACGCCCAAGCAGGCCGTGATCATCCTGGTGGACTACCGGCGGACCATGCTCGGCTTCGTCGAGTCCGACCACCTGCTGAGCTACGCGGTGTCGTCCAACCAGCTCGGCGGGATCATCGGCGACGTGCGCAAGTCGATGGTCAAGCGGCTGCCCGGCCCGGACGTCACCCAGGAGCAGCTGAAGAACCGCTCCTGGTGGAAGGGCCCTGAGCTGTTCGTCATCGTCGACGACTACGACCTGGTCGCGCCGGGTGGCGGTGGCACCAACCCGATCCAGCCGCTCGGGGAGTTCCTGCCGCAGGCCAAGGACGTCGGCCTGCACGTGATCGCCATGCGGCGCACCGGTGGCGCGTCCAGGGCGATGTTCGACCCGGTCATCGGCAAGCTCAAGGAGATCGCCTCGCCCGGCCTGATCGGCAACGGCAGCCGGGACGAGGGCGCGCTGCTCGGCAAGATTCGACCGTCGGCGATGCCGGCCGGTCGCGGTACGTTGATCAGCCGGAAGGCTGGTGAGCAGCTGATCCAGGTGGCGTGGATCCAGCCGGAGTAACCGGACCGGACGGCGGGGGCATGGCGTGACGTTGCGCGTGGCGGTCGATTTCGGCACCTCGAGTACCTGTGTCGCGGCCTCCGTGCGCGGTCGCGAGGCGCAGGTGGTCGCCGTCGACGGGCACCCACTGATGTCCTCCTCGGTTTACGCGGCCGCGGACGGCACGTTGTTCGTCGGCCAGGAGGCCGACCGGCAGGCCGCGGTCGACCCGTCCCGCTACGAGCCACACCCCAAGCGCCGGATCGACGAGACCGAGCTGCTGCTCGGCGCCTCGGTCGTGCTGGTGCGCGACGTGATCCGGGCGGTGCTCGCCCGCGCGGTCGCCGAGGCCCGCCGGGTGGCCGGCGGCCTGGCGGTCGACCAGCTGGTGCTCACCCACCCGGCCGACTGGGGCGGCATCCGCACCCAGACGCTGCGCCGGGCCGCGGTCGGCCTGGCCGGCCGCATCGTGCTGGTGCCCGAGCCGGTGGCCGCCGCGGTGTTCCACGCGGCGAGCTTCCCGTCGGGTCGCCGTCCCGGCCCGCCGCCCGCGCTCGCGGTGCTCGACCTCGGCGGCGGCACGATGGACGTCAGCGTGGTGCGCTCGCTGCGCGCCGGGTCGCCGGGGTTCCAGGTGCTGGCCACCCACGGCGACCCCACCTTCGGCGGCGCGGATGTGGACCAGCTGCTGCTCGACCACGTCGGCTCGGTGGTGGCCAGTACCGACGAGGCGGCCTGGCGCGGCCTGATCGAGGGCCGGGAGCTGCCGGACCGAAGACGTCGGCGGGTGATCCACCAGGACGTGCGCGGGGCGAAGGAGACGCTGTCGCGGCACACCTACACCGACATCCCGATGCCGCCGCCGTTCGCGGACGCGCACATCACCAGGGACGACCTGGAGCGGTTGATCACCAAGCACATCGACCGGGCGGCCGAGCTCACCGTGGCCACGATCCGCGAGGCCGGCCTCACCCCCGCCGGGCTCACCGGCATCTTCCTGGTCGGCGGATCGAGCCGGATCCCGCTGGTGTCCCGGCTGGTGCACCAGCGCACCGGCGTCGTGCCGACCTCTCTTGACCAGCCGGAGACCGTGGTCGCCAGGGGCGCGCTGCGGGCCGTGGTCGGCGGCGTGGAGGGCACCGGCCCGCTGGCCGGCGAGGACCTGACCGTGCCCGACCAGCGTGGCCCTCGCCGCCCAGGGCCGCCGGTGCCCCGGTTGCCGGTTCCCCGCACCCCGACGCAGACCGGCGGCCTGCCCGTGCTGCCGCCGCCCCCGATCTTCCCCCCGCCGCCGGTCCGCCGGAACAACAACCGGCTGCTGCTGTTCGGCGCGGGTGGCGCGGTCGCCGTGGTGCTCGCGGTGGTGCTGGTGGTCGCGCTCGGCGGCGGCGATACCGGCACGGAAGGCGGGCCGGCCTCGTCGACGCCGGCGCGGCCGAGCCGGGTGATCGCCCAGTACGAGTACCAGTTCGCGCTGCCGGAGGGCTGGCTGCAGACCGGCTCGGACCAGCAGCGGCTGCGCACCGAGCTCAAGCCGACCGGCCGGGAGGCCGGCGACGACCGGTTGCTGGTGGAGGAGGTCCGGCTGTCCTTCGACAGCACGGCCGACCGCCCGCGCGCGGTGAGCCAGTTGCGTGCCAAGTTCGAGCAGGCGGGCGAGACGTACGCGGACTTCGACGACCGCGCGTCCTTCGCCGGCCGGGAGGTGATCAGCTACCGGGAGCGGCTGCCCGAGGCCACAGTGGACTGGTACGTCGTGTTCGACGGCCAGACCCAGGTGAACATCGGCTGTCAGTACGCCGACGACAGCGCCGCGCGGTCAGCGGTCAGTACCGCCTGCGAAACAGTTGTCGCAACGTTGACCGTCACCGGGTAGGCACTCGCTACGCTCGACGTGGAGGTGCTTGATGACCGGGCAAGATGGCGGTTTTCGCGCGGCAGCGGCACGCTTCTCGGCCGAGGTCGAGGCCGCGCTCACGCGGGCCCGCCGAGCGGCGAGTGCGGCCAGGGCGCAGTCGGCCGAGTTCCGTTCCGGCAACCGCGAGCTGGCCGAGCAGGCGAAAACGGGACGGCTGCGCGGAGTTCACCGCGACCAGGTGGCGCCGACCACGCAGGAGACCCGCGACGAGGCGGCGAAGTTCAGGCAGGCCAACGAGTTGGCCGTCGAGGAACTGCCGGACGCCGGCACGCTGATCGACCGCCTGCCCGCCGCCGAGCCGGTCGCGGAGCCAGAGGACGACGACTTCTCCCAACACGCGCTGCTGCTCGACGTGGACGAGCGGGCCGAGCCGGCGGCCACCGACGGCGCCGCCGAGAAGCGTCCCGACGACGGGTCGACCGACCGCCGGGACGACGACCGGCGTGTCGCGGACGCGCCGGATTCGGCCGGGATCGCGCCATCGGCGGCGGCAACGGCTCGCCAGGACACCGACGACGAGGACTTTTCGCAACAGCGAATCCTGCTTGACGTGACTGACGAAACCTACCGGCCGGCTGCCTTTCCGGACTCGGTCCTCGGGCTCTCCGACGAACAAAACCGCAGCTAGAGCTTCATTTTCCGAGATTGCTTCGGCAAATGTCGTTGTGCGGCATGAAATCGCCACCACCCGCGTGTCCAATCGAAACGAACGCCCGGTTCCCACGTGCAACGTTCACTGTCGCAACGACCTCCGAAGAGGTGGCGACAACGTGGAACCGGACGTGGCAGGGTCTACGTCGCAGAAGGCGTACGAACCAAGACGCGTACGACCACAGACCCGAACGAAGGGGGTTAAGTCCCGATGGGTGACTTCAAGACTGGGACAGAGCAGCTCACCACGGCCGCGGACCAGATGGTCCAGACCAACGAGCTGCTTCAGGACAACGGCCGCAAGCTTGCGCAGGGTGTCGACTCGGTGCAGGGCGCCTGGTCCGGTGCCGCCGCCTCGGCGTTCACCAACCTGATGACGCAGTACCAGACCGACTTCAAGAACCTGAACGACGCGCTGTTCAACATCGCCGACCAGGTCACCGGTTCTGCGCGCGACTACGCCACGCAGGAAGAGACCGCTGCGTCCGACGTCTCGGCCATCATGGCGACGCTGGAAGACGGCTGATCGTTCAACCTCCCGAAGTCAAACGTTCGTCATCACATCTAGGAGTTAGGTCTCATGGGCGACATTAGGGTTACATTCGGCTCCCTGGAGGAGCTGGCAGGCACCATCAAGTCCCAGGTCAGCGCGATCGAGGGCAACCTGGACACGCTCGGCCAGCAGATCCGCAACCTTGAGCAGGACTGGGAAGGTGGCGCGTCGGGCGGCTTCCAGGACACCAAGAACAAGTGGTTCACCTCGGCTGACCACCTGCGCGCGGTCCTGGCCAAGATCGAGACCGCCGTGGTGCAGAGCACCGACGGCTACCGCGACACCGAGCAGCGCAACACCGCTCGCTGGGACGCCTGAGCCAGCAAGTCGAACAACGCGAGTGGGGCCCTGGAGAATTTCTCCGGGGCCCCACTCGCTGTTCGTGTCCGACCGCGTGCGGTCAGTCGTCTTTTCGGCTGTTGAATCCCGTCCAGAACCGGTCGACCGCGGCTTTTTCCGTGATTGCGGTCACGTCTTTACCCGTCGGTATCTCCGGGAAGTCGTCCTCGAGCACCTCGTCGAGAATCTCGTAGCCGATCTGGAGTTCCAGCGGTGTCGCGTCGCCGTCGGAGACCTTGCCGCGGATCTCGAAACCGGCGAACCGCATGTTCTCGTTGAGCTGGATGGTGACCGGCACCATCGACTTGCGCATCGGCTCGGTGATCTCGTCGAGCTTGTCCTCCGGGATGGCGATGAAGCCCTCGTCGATCATCAGGCCGAGCAGAGCGCCGGTGGTCACCTCGTAGCCGTCCTCGGTCGTCACCACCTCGCGGGGCTGCAGGTCCGGGGCCTCCAGCCGGGTCTGCGCGAGCGCGTTGTCCAGGTGGCAGGCCACCCACGCGGTCAGCAGGAAGCAGGTCTGGAACCCGTCCTGGTACAGCGTCGGCACCGACACCCACGGCGTCGGCGCCAGGTCCGCGTGCCGCTCGTCGAGCCGGACGTAGTCCAGCGGCGCGTCCGGCGGGTGCAGGATGGCCGACTGGTCCCCGTCCTCGTTCTGGCGGCGCAGCAGCAGGGTGATCGGTGGTTCGCCGAGCTTGTAGGACTCGTGCTCGGTGGTGACCTTGGTGTCGCCGTGGTTGAGGTAGTTGTAGACCCGCGCGTGCTCGTCCCCGAGCCCGGCGAAGTGCTCCTGGAACGCCTTGATCGCGGCATCGATGACGATCCGGTCGGCGGCGGCCCGGTTGGGCGTCGGCGCGCCATCGGTCGGTTGTGTGCAGCCGGCCAGCACGAACACCGTGAGCAGCCCGGCGGCAAGTCGTCGGATCACCATGACACCCCTCCTGATCAGCCCGGCTGCACCGTAGCGTTCCCGCGTGTCTGAGCGGTACGAAGACCCGTGTGGAGACCCGTGCGGCGACCCGGTGGAGGGGGTGCTTTGACCCTGCTCGGAGACGCCGGGTATCTTTCTGTGTTGTTGCGCGGCGCGGGCTCGTGTCCGCTGACGCCCGCGCAGGCACCCAGACGAATGACGACGAGGTAGATCCGTGCGCACGTACAGCCCGAAGCCTGGCGAGGTGGACCGCACCTGGCATGTCATCGATGCCGAGGATGTGGTGCTTGGCCGGCTCGCCTCGAATGTCGCCACGTTGCTGCGCGGCAAGCACAAGCCGACGTTCGCGCCGCACGTCGACACTGGCGACTTCGTCGTCATCGTCAACGCGGACAAGGTTGTGTTGACCGGCAACAAGCGCGACCAGGCCTTTGCCTACCGGCACAGCGGTTACCCTGGCGGTCTGCGCAAGCAGTCCTTCGGTGAGCTGCTGGACTCCAGGCCGGAACGGCTGCTGGAGAAGGTCGTCAAGGGCATGCTGCCGAAGAACAAGCTCGGCCGCGCCCAGGGCAAGAAGCTCAAGGTGTACGCGGGTCCAGACCACCCGCATGCCGCCCAGCAGCCGAAGCCGTTCGAGATCGCCAAGGTCAGCCGGTAACACCGCCACCAGCACGAATTGAGGACCATTGACTACCCCTGAGACCAGCGTCGCCGAGCCGGCGGCCCAGCCCGCCACGCCGCGCGTGACCGGGGAGACCGCGCAGACCGTCGGTCGCCGCAAGGAGGCGGTCGTCCGCGTCCGCCTGGTCGCGGGCACCGGCCAGTTCGTGCTCAACGGCAAGACGCTCGAGGAGTACTTCCCGAACAAGGTGCACCAGCAGCTCATCCGTGAGCCGCTGGTCATCCTGGAGAAGCCGGAAGCCTTCGACATCCGCGCGAACCTCAAGGGCGGCGGCATCACCGGCCAGGCCGGTGCGCTTCGCCTGGCGATCGCCCGCGCGCTGATCGAGATCGACAGCGACGACCGCCCCGCGCTGAAGAAGGCCGGCTTCCTCACTCGTGACCCCCGGGTCAAGGAGCGCAAGAAGTACGGCCTGAAGAAGGCCCGCAAGGCGCCGCAGTACAGCAAGCGCTGATCTCCCGGCAAGAGCTGGTGTGGGTCACGCCGTAGCCATGCGGTGAACGCCACGACCGGTGCGGACGACGCATCGGTCGTGGCGTTCACTGTTTTCTCGCCTTGGAGGTTCCCCCAACGATGGCGCGCCTGTTCGGTACCGACGGAGTTCGCGGACTCGCCAACGGCGATCTGGGCCCTGAGCTGGCCATGTCCGTCGCGGCGGCGGCCGCACGGGTACTGGCCGCGCACGACAGCAGCCACCGGCCGGTGGCGGTCGTCGGCCGTGACCCCCGGGCCAGTGGGGAGATGTTGCAGGCGGCCGTGGCCGCCGGGCTGACCTCGGCGGGCGCGGACGTGATGCAGCTCGGGGTGCTGCCGACCCCCGCGGTCGCGCACCTGGTCGGCGAGCTGAACGCCGACCTCGGCGTGATGATCTCCGCGTCGCACAACCCGATGCCGGACAACGGCATCAAGCTCTTCGCCGAGGGCGGGCACAAGCTGCCGGACACGCTCGAGGACGAGATCGAGGCCACCATCGCCGGCACGGCCGGCGCCGGGTTCACCCGCCCGACCGGCGCGGGTGTCGGCCGGGTCTACGACATCTCCGACGCGCTGGACCGCTATCTCGCGCACCTGCTCAAGGCCGTGCCCAACCGGCTGGAGGGCATCCGGGTGGTGGTCGACTGCGCCAACGGCGCCGCCTGGGCCGCCGCGCCCCAGGTCTACCGCGAGGCCGGGGCCGAGGTCATCGCCGTGCACGCGCTGCCGGACGGGGAGAACATCAACGACGGCTGCGGCTCGACCCACCTGGACGGCCTGCGCGAGCTGGTGCTCGCCGAGCGGGCCGACCTCGGCATCGCGCACGACGGCGACGCCGACCGGTGCCTGGCGGTGGACGCCGACGGCGAGGTGGTCGACGGCGACCAGATCATGGCGGTACTGGCGATCGCCATGCACGAGGCTGGCGAACTCGCCGAGGACACGCTGGTCGCGACCGTGATGAGCAACCTCGGCCTGCACCTGGCCATGCGGGCGAACGGGATCGCGCTGCGCACCACCGCGGTCGGCGACCGGTACGTGCTGGCGGAGCTGCGGTCGGGGAACCTCTCGCTCGGTGGCGAGCAGTCCGGGCACCTGGTGCTGCCGGCCCACGCCACCACCGGCGACGGTCTGCTCACTGCGATGCGGCTGATGGCGCGGATCGCGGACACCAAGCGGTCGCTCGCCGACCTGGCCGGGGTGATGACCCGGCTGCCGCAGGTGCTGGTGAACGTGCGGGTCGCCGACAAGGCCGCGGTCGCGACCTCGGCGCGGGTCAGCGAGGCGGTAGCCGAGGTCGAGGCCACTCTCGGTGACACCGGTCGGGTGCTGTTGCGCCCGTCCGGGACCGAGCAACTCGTCCGGGTGATGGTGGAGGCACCGTCGCATGCGGAGGCCGAGGCTGCGGCCCAACGGCTGGTGGGCGTAGTCTCTGCGGCGGGCTGACCTACAGTGCCGGCGAGCGTACGATCCGTGGCCGCGCACGCGTGACCGAGGGAGCGCCGGGAGCACATGGCTGAGGGCCTCGAATACGACCCGGAGATCGTCCACGCCTCCGTCGAGGTGTTGCGGACCCCGAGTGCCAGGGTGTCGGATTTCGGTGAGTCGTGGGCTCGGCACGGCACCGCCTTCCGGCTCTACCTCGCCGCCGTGGTCGAGGACCTGACCCACCTGCCGACCACCCTGGACGCGATCGGCGCGGCCGACACCACCGCCCTGCGCGACCTGCCACCACCAGAGCCGACTCCCGCCCCGGCGGCCGAGTCGCCTGCCGAGCCGACCGCCGAGTCAGCTGCGGAGTCGACTCCCGAGTCGACTCCCGAGTCGGGCGCTGAGCCGGTCCCCGACTCGGAAGCCGAGCCGGCCAGTGCGTCGGGCGTCGAGTCCGATGTCGAGTCGCCAGCATCGGACGCCGAGCCAACGTCCGAATCGGACACCGAGCAGACCTCCGAGCAGACCCCCGAGCAGACCCCCGAGCCGGCAGCCGTCGAGGTTCCCGCCGACGACGCCTGGGCGATCGTCGGCGAGCCACTGGACGAGCGGGTCGCCGCGGTGGCCGAGCTCGAGCTGGACCTCGACCCGGACCCGGCGGCCAAACGCGCGGAGCTGCGCGGCCTGCACTGGGGCCGGATCGGCGAGGACGTCGCCCGGCTGGCCGAACTGGCCACCGTGGTCGACGACATCGTCGGCCGCATCGCGCACGACTCCGCCGCCGCGACGCTCACCACCTACGCCACCGCGGTCCGCGCGGCCGCCACCGGCCTGCGATCGGCACTGGCCGCCACGCACGACCGGTACCGCACCTACCGCGACCAGACTCTCGACACCCACCTGAGCCTCGACGACCAGGCCCTCACCAGGGAACAGGTCGACGCCTGGTACCGCGCGACCGACGACCTGAAGTCCGATGTGGACGAACTGCTCGCGGCGGCACTGGTCACCCTGCGCACCATCGCCGAGGCCACCCCGTTCACCGCCGACCGCCAACTCGTCGCCACCGGCCGCCAGCTCGTGGTGCTCGGCGGCGGCGTCGACCACCTCACGGTCACCGTCGCCGACGGGACCGGCCCGGCCACCTCCTACGACCTGGACTTCGACGCGGCCAGCGGCCTGACCGCCGAACCGGCCGCACCCGCTGGCCAGGCCGACGAGCGCGTTCCGGCCGGCACCAACGGAAAGTGCGTGTTCGCGCACGGTGCGGTCACCATCACCGCCGAGCGCTCCCTGTTCGACGCCACCACCATCACCCTGACCCTGGACAACGGCGTCGACCAGCCGACCATCCACACCGTGGCGGTGCCGACCGCGCCGGCCGAACCGGCCGAGGTGGTGGTCCCCGAGCAGGCGGGCGCCTCGGACGAGACGGCCGCCGCCGGCATCGGCTGGAGCGTGCACGGCGACCTGTTCGACTCCCGCGATCCCGTGCACAGCGTGCACGGCGTGCTCGTCCTGGACGATCTCGGGAGTCGGTGACCGGCCCCGGGGGTTTGGGTAAGCAAATACCTGGTGCGGGCACGTCCCGTGGCCACGGATAGGTACATTCTGGGTGTGGATGAAACGGCACCGGCCGTCGTTTCGGCGCGTCGAAGAGGGCGTCGCGCACCTAGTGCCTCTTGATCCAAAGGGGGAGTACCTGAATGACCAGTAACTCGAGCACGGGCGGTGTCGCGCCTCCGGACGGTTACACCACCGACACCGACCAGATGAGCTCGTCCGGCCGCAACATCAACAACGCGGCCGAGGACGCACAGGACGAGATCGAGGACCTGTCGCAGACCGACCTCACCGGCGAGGAGTTCGGCACCGCGCACACCGAGAAGCACACCGACTACGCCGCGGCCATCCAGCTGCTCGGCGAGGGCGCCAACGCCATGTGCGCGAACCTCATGTCCTTCGCCGGCCAGCTCGGTGGCGCCGGCGAGACCTACTCCTCGGGGGAGACGGCTGCCACCAGTACGGTGACCGCCTCCGGGAGTGACCTTTGAGTCATTCCTGGGAGGACGTCCGGGGACTGCTCGACGACCCGTTCGTGGCGGCCGACACCAAGGAGCACCTGCTCGCGGCCTACCTCAAGGAGAACAACCTGTCGATGGGCAGCATCGTCTTCGAGGACGAGCTGCCGGCCGAGGTCCGGGAGTACTACGACCAGTACCCGGTGCGGGGCGGCGACTTCGACCAGGGTTCGCTGAACGACGTCTACGACCGGGCCGCGGGCCAGTCCGAGGACGCCGGCTACAGCTCGCACCAGGTGCAGGACGATCTCGGGCAGAACACGTCCACTTTGGACGAGCTGACCGCGCCGACGTCGTCGGCGTCCGGTGTGGCGTCCTCCGACGAGCTGTTCGAGCTGGCGCGCCCGGCGTTACGGGTGTTCGAGGACTTCATCCCGATCAACGACCAGGTGCCCGCCGATACGCTCGGCCCGGCCGGCCGGTTCACCATGGACGAGATCGAGACCAAGTTCGACGAGCAGAAAGGCATCTCCTTCAAGAAGTTCCTGGAGGACGCCGAACGGATCCGGACCGCGCACGGGGCCATCAGCGCGCTGGACACGACCACGCAGACCGAGCTGAACACGCTGTACCAGTCGTGGTCCGGGCCGGCGGCGAACGCGTCCTACCAGTACTACTCCGAGCAGATCACGCCGAACTCCACGGAGCTGATCGAGTTCCTGGCGGCCACTCCGGACACGATCACCCTGACCGTGGAGAACATCTTCGCCGAGTGCAAGGCGAAGGCCGACTACGTGCTGGGGATCTACACGCCCACCATCGGCAGTGCCACGCCGGACATGGCGAGCAAGGTCGTCGCGTTGGCCAACGGGGACGGGCTGGACAGCAAGGACAAGATCCTGGAGGTCGCGTCCTGGGTGGACTCGGTGTGCGGGACCGACATCGAGAACCGGATCCGGGACGACCGCTGCGACCTGAACGACGAGAACAAGGACTACGTGCGGCAGGAGTGCCGGTCGTGGATCCGGGACTCGTTCAACCCGCACCTGCACGAGAGCCTGTACGAGACGTTCATGCAGACGTGCGCGGACACGCTGGACGCGGTGAACGCCTACTACGACGAGCTGAACAGCTACCTGTCGGACTACGAGAACGAGTTCGGCGAGGCGCCGCCGCAGTTCGGTGGCCCGGAGCAGCAGCCAGGCGGACCCGGCGGCCCCGGTGACCAGGGTGGCGGTGGCGGTTCCGGCGGTGGTTCCGGTGGCGGATCGGGTGGTGGCGCCCCGTCGATCCCGGAGATGCCCGCACCGGAGGCGCCCGGCGCGCCAGGCGGCGGCGCGGGCGACCCGCCGGAGCTGGACTCCCTGATGCCGACGACGCCGACGACGCCGACGACTCCTGGCGAGCAGGAGACCATCACGATCGACGATGGTGAGCGCTCGATCTCGGTGTCCAGTCCGGACGGTCAGGGCCAGGTGACGGTGACCGTCGATGACGGATCCGGCGAGCCGAAGACCTACTCGCTCGACTTCGGCGACGGCACGCAGACCCCGGGCACGCAGACCCCGGGCACGCCGATCTCGACGCAGCCGGGCGTGCCAGGGGGGCCGACCGCGTCGTTCGGCCCGGACGGCAGCCAGCCGCCGACGGCCGACGAGCCGATCCAGGCCGACGAGGACGGCAGGTGCGTCATCCAGGACGGCGAGTTGACCATCACCGCCGAGCGGCCGGACGGCTCGACCGACACGGTCACGGTCACCGTCGACGACGGCACCGGTGAGCCGGTCACCTACAACCTGGACTACGCCGCCGAACAAGGGCCGGCCGCGCGCCCCCTGCCCGCCCCGGGCGCTCCGGCCGGCACCGAACTCGGTGGCCTACCCGACCCCCGCGGCCAGTTCGCCGGCCCCGGCGGGTTGCCCGACCCGCGTGGTCAGTTCGTTGCGGCAAGTGAGTTGCCTGACCCGCGCGGTCAGTTCGCCAGCCCTGGTGAGCCTGCTGATCCGCGTGGCCAGGTAACCGGTCCCGGTGGATTGCCTGATCCGGGCGGTCAGTTCGGCAGTCCCGGTGGGCCGGCCGATTCGCGTGGCCAGTTCACCGGCCCCGGCGGCCTGCCCGACCCGCGTGGTCAGTTCGCCGCCGAGCCGGCGGACCCGCGTGGTCAGTTCGGCCCCGCTGAGCCCCCGGACCACCGTGGCCAGTTCACCGGTCCCGGCGGGCTGCCCGACCCGCGCGGCCAGTTCGCCGCCGGCACCGCGCTCCCCGAACCGACCAACCTCGGCCAGCACACCCTGCCCGACCCGGCGGGCCAGTACGGCGCCACCTCCGCCCAGTCCGTCGTCCCCGGCGTCGAAGGCGGGTTCGTCGCCGACCCCGACGGCGGCGCCGCCGGCCAGGCCGGCGCGTTCGGCCTCCCCGACGCCAGTGACTACACCGACACCCCCGCCGAAGAAACCTCCGGCGAGGCCGGTCTCGCCACCGCGGCGGAGGAGGATAATGGCGGTGACCAGCAGCACGACCAGGCGCAGGGCAGCGCCGCCGCGGGTGGCATGCCGATGATGGCCGGCGCCGGCGCGGGCGCCGCGGGTGCTGGTGGTGGCGGCGAACGGGCCGGCAGCCAGTGGCGCACCACCGGCGACCTGTTCGACGACATCACCGACGCCCAGGTCCGTGGTGCTTTCGGCGAGGGCAGCCGGTAGCAAGGGGAGAGTGAGATGGGCGCGCACGACAGAGCCGCCAAGGCGCGGGCGCGAATGGAGCAGGTCCGCCGGGAGATGTCCGAGCGCCGGGCACTACGCACCCGCAACGCCCGCGCCGCCAGGGAACGCGCCACCGAGAGCCTGCGCAAACAGGGCCCGGTCGCCGCGCAGGTCGCCAAGCACCTCGGCGAGCTCGGTCGCCGCCGCGCCCAGGCGGGCGGCTGGGCAACTGAGAAGACCGAACGGGACCGCGACTACATCATGGGCTTCGGCGACGAACCCGATGCCAAACAGCCGTTCACCTTCCGCCCCCCACCACGCGGGGAGACCCGCCCAGGCGGTATCGGCACCATCGAGGACGAGCCGCCGCCACCGCCGGCCCCCGCACCACCCCCGCAGCCGCCGCGGGTGGCTCCGGCGCCGCCGCCACCCGCGCGCCGGCCGGTCCGCGCCAACGAGCAACTCGACGACGAGGACGACTACTCCAACCAGTCGACCTGGATGAACCGCAAGTGAACGCCAAGTGAACGTCACTGTCGCCGAGCGCGCCGACGAGATCAAGGCCGTGGTGTGCCGGGTACTGGAGGTCGACGAGGACACCGTCGCCTCGACCGACCACTTCGTCGACAAGTTCGGCGCCGACTCGATGAAACTGATCGAGCTGCTGGCCAACCTGGAGATCGAGTTCGACGTGGACGTCGACTCCGCCGAGTTCGAGCGGCTGGTCACCCTGGACGGCGTCTACGACGTGCTGAGCACCGCACTGGACGGGTGATCGGCATGCGGCGGGTGGCGGTCACCGGGCTTGGCGTGGTGTCGAGCATCGGCACCGGCGCCGCCGAGTTCGCCGCCGGCCTGCGGGCCGGACGCAGCGGCGCCCGGCCGATCACCGCGTTCGACACCACCGGCTTCGCGCACGCCACGGGCTGCGAGGTCGTCGGGTTCGACCCGCGACAATGGCTGCGCAGACCGGAGATCCTCCCCAGAGCCGGCCAGTTCGCCGCCGCGGCCGCCACGCTCGCGGTGCGCGACGCGGACCTCGACGGCCTCCTGGACGCGCGCGCGATGATCTCCATCGGCACCACCGACGGTGCGGCCGACCAGGGCGAGGAGATCGCCAGGACGGTGGTCCGCGGCGGCGAGGTGACCGCGGAGCAGGCCGCGTTGGTGCCCGCCGCGTTGCTCGCCGTCGGGGTCGCCGGCGAACTTGGACTGTCCACTGTGGAATTGTCCACTGTGGCCACCGCGTGCGCCGCCGGCAACTACGCGATCGGTGACGGGTTCGACGCGGTCGCCACCGGCGATGTCGACGTCGCGCTGTGCGGCGGTGCGGATGCCATGTGCCGCATGACGTTCACCGGCTTCTACCGGCTCGGCGCGATCGATCCGTTGGCCTGCCGGCCGTTCGACGCCGACCGGCAGGGCATCCTCACCGGCGAGGGAGCCGCGGTACTGGTGCTCGAACCGCTGGACGCCGCGCTCGCCAGGGGTGCTCGCGTCTACGCCGAGGTGCTCGGCTACGGCCTCAACTGCGACGCCGGCCACCCGGTCGCGCCGGACCGCGACTCGGTCGCGACGTGCATGCGCCTTGCCCTCGACGACGCCGGGGTCGCGCCGGCCGAGGTCGACCTGATCTGCGCGCACGGCACCGGCACGAAGACCAACGACGCCACCGAGTGTGGCGCGATTCACGACGTCTTCGGCGCCGCGCCACCGCGCACGGTGTCGGTCAAGTCGATGCTCGGGCACACCATGGGCGCGGCCAGCGCGCTGTCCGCCGCCGCGTGCGCGCTGGCGCTGGCCGAGGGGTTCATCCCGCCGACGATCAACCACGTGCGCACCGCCGAGGACTGCGCCATCGACTGCGTGCCCAACACCTCGGTCACCGCCGACCTGCGAGTGGTGCAGAACAACGCGCTCGCCTTCGGCGGCAACAACTCCGTGGTGCTGTTCGGCAGGAAACCCTGACATGGCGATCGTGATCACCGCCTGGTCGGCGACCTCCCCGTTCGGTCTCGGGCACGACGCGTTCGCCACCGGCATCGCGGCCGGCGAGCCGGCGCCGACCACCGAGGTGGCCGACGACTGGTTCCCCGAACCGGACACCGCCCACCTGGTGCCCGCGTTCGACCTGCGCGACCTGTTGGGACACAAGGGAACCAGCGTCATGGACCGGACCACCGGGCTCGCCGTGCACACGGTCGGCCAGCTGCTGGCGCAAGCGCGGGACGCGGTGCCGATCGACGCGCGCACCGGGGTCGTGCTCGGCACCACCAGCGGCAGCACGCTGACCCAGTTCACCTTCACCGCCCACTCGCTGACCCGCCGCAAGCCCTACCTCGTCGACCCGGCACAACTACCGTTCGCGCTGATGAACAGCGCCGCCGCGCGCAGCGCGAGCTGGCACGGCCTGACCGGGCCGAACACCACGCTCGCCGCCGGGCGGCTCGCCGGCATCGCCACCCTGCGCTACGCCGGCCGGCTGCTGCGCACCGGCCGAGCGAGCGGGGTGTTCGTCGGCGCGGCCGAGGAGTACAGCGGCGCCCGCGCGCTGCTGGCCCGCCGCGCCGGCGACCAGGCCCGGCTCGGCGAGGGGTGCGGACTGCTGTACCTGCGGCGGTCGACCGAAGGGAACCGATCGGCGGTCGCGGAGGTCGTAGCCTTGGACACCCGCCTTGCCGGCGACGGCGAGCCTCGGCGCGCGCTCGTCGACAGCCTGCGGCACGCCCTCACCGGGGTGGCGCCGAGCGAGGTGTGGGGTCTTGCGGTGTCCGGAATGGACAGTGTGGAGAGCGAAGCGGTACACGAGGTGTTGGGGATGCAGGTCGACCAGGTGGTCGCCCCTGGCCGACTCGTCGGGGACACCGGAGCGGTGTCCGGCGTGTTCGGCCTGACGGCGTTGCTGGCACTCGCGGAGCGTGCCGGCGCGGCCCGAGGGCGGGTGGCGGTGGCAACGGCCGTCGAACGGGACGGCATGGTCGGCTGCGTGGTGGTCCGCCTGCACGGCGGGCCGGTGGTGATGGGAGTCTGACGATGAGTGTGCGGGACCGAGCGGCACTGGCGGCGGCGCGGATGGACCAGACCCGCCGGGAGATGGCCGAGCGCCGCGCGCTGCGCGACCGCAACTCACGGGAGCTGTTGGCCAGAGCGCGCAAGGCCATGCAGGACCGCATACCGGCCATGGTCGAGGCGGCCAAGCAGGGCGCGGAGGTGGCGCAGCGCCGTGGGCTGGCCGGCGGCTGGGCCACCACGAACACCGACCGCGACCGGAACTTCCTCATGGGCTTCGAGATCGAGGGCGAGAACCAGGCCAAGTACGTCCCGCCGGCCGCCCCGGCCCAGCCGGCCACCGCGAC
>NZ_BAAGXS010000014.1:0-30560 GCF_054779715.1 Actinophytocola sediminis
GGTGTCGCCGAACTGGCCGGCGCGGGCCAGTTCGGCGATGAGATCGGGCAGGCGGCGAGCCAGGCGGCCGTAGCGGGACTGCAACCGGTCGTCGCTGGCGCGGATGATGTCGCCCTGCAGGTTGGCCGGGGTTCTGGTGGGTCCGTCGTCGGGTAGGTCCAGTCGGTCCAGGGCACGGCGAAGGCGTGGGATGGCGGCGTGGATGACGTCGACCTCGGCCGCTGGTGGGTGTTCGCGGGCGTTCGCCGAAATGGGTATGGACGGGACGAGTTCAACGTTGACCGGTGCTCGGACTGCAGACACGGAAGGGCCGAAGGCCGTGTCGGGGCGTCGGACGGTACGGCGCAGCAGGACGTCCAGTTCGTCGAGGGAGACCCGCAGAACGGTGGCGAGACCACGCCGCTGCCAAGGCTGTGGCGACTGCACGCCACGCTCCCACCGACCAATAGTGGTGCGCTCAACCTTCAACGCCACGGCCAGGGATTCCTGGGTGTAACCGGCGACCTCGCGAGCAGCGGCCAGAGGGGTCAGCACTCGTACCCCCATCACGCGTCCCTCCTCCTGGTTCTGCCACCGCGCACAATACCCGCCTGTTTCCGCAGCGTATGCCCCGTGCCGCCCCATCACTTCCCATGGCCGCCCTATTCCCGCACGGTCAAGGAGCAGCCCGGTCGACGGTGTCTCCGCCGGGCACCCATTCGGACTACTTCACCTGCTCGGACAGCGAAAAAGCTTACGGGCACCAACTCCCGTACTTTACGAAGGCATCAATGGACGCTTACACCTCCATTAGTGCCCGCCCGTCAGACCACGACCAAGTGCCTTATTCGGGAAATCCATATTTTCATATGTATCATGCGATCTTTTGGATACGGTTGGCCGCTGAGGAGTGCCGGCTGTGACGATCGGCGGAGATGGAGACATTAGGTAGCCATGGATCAGTTACCCGCAATGATCGGCCGCTTCGCGGTGGACCGGGAGCTTGGTCGTGGCGGGATGGGGCGTGTTTATCTTGCCTGGTCGGAGGCGGGTGAGCAGGTCGCGGTCAAGGTGATCCGGCAGGACAAGATAGACGTGGAGACACGGAGGCGGTTCGAGCGGGAGGCGTTGATCGCGCAGGCCGTGATCGGGACCAACCAGGTCGCCCGCTTCCTGGACGCGGATCCGTTCGCAGCGCAGCCCTGGCTGGCCATGGAGTACGTCGCCGGGGCGACATTACGGGACTACGTGACGCAGCACGGTCCCCTGCCGGCGCCACTGGTGGTCGGCCTTGGGGTAGTGATCGTCGACGGGCTCCGCGGAGTGCATGGTGCGGGCCTGGTGCACCGAGACATGAAGCCACAGAATGTCATTCTGAGCGGCCGTGGTCCCGTGCTGATCGATTTTGGCCTCGGCGCGTTCACCGACCGGAATGAGGAGAGTATTTCCTCGGGTGGCAAATTGATCGGCACGGTTTCCTTTATGGCTCCAGAGCAGGTGGACGGCTCTTCGGAGATTACCGTGAAGACGGACATGCATGCGCTTGGATCAATGCTGCTATATGCAGCAACTCGACAACTCCCGTATGGCGACGACGGTGGTTTCGTCACGTTGAGCAGGATTGGCGACCGAGCGGTTCAGCCGAATCTCGATGGCCTTCCAGCGGCACTAAAACCGCTGGTCAGCTCATTACTCTCATATGATTCGGACGCCCGGCCAACGCTGGCAACCGTGCTCGAGATGTGTACCGAACTGCTTGAGTCAGCCGGAACCACCGTTCGCGACGTACGCCGAATGCTGATTTCTCACACATTTCGGGATGGCACGGACGCGCATCAGCAGTCACCATCGTTCGCGAAGCGGATGGCCGAGTTGGCCGAGCTGTTCACGGACCTTCCCAGCCAGGACCGGGCGTTGGACCGGGCCGTCGGAATCGGGGGCGAAATTGTTGATATTCCCGAGGCCGAGCCGGAGGAACCGGCGCCCACGGCGCCGCCGGGTCTGATGCCGGCGCGCCAGCGCGTCGCTGATCAGTTGCGCGAGCAGTACGGGAGGCAGTTGCTGTTGTGGTCGAGTTCGTCGAGGCGGTCCGCGTGAGTGGTGGTGGGCGGCCGGCGCGGTTCGCGCCAGGGGCGCAGGTGCGGGTACGCGACGAGCAGTGGCTGGTCCGCAAGGTGGCCAACACCCGGGACGGCTGGATGATAGAGGCGACCGGGGTGTCGCCGTTCGTTCGCGGCACGGACGCGGTGTTCTACGAGGACATCGAAGGTCCTGACCAGATCGAAGTGCTCGACCCGAAGAAGACGCGACTGGTGGTCGACGACTCGCCGAACCACCGGCGAGCCGTCTGTACCTGGAGGCGGTGCTGCGCAAGACCGCGCTGCCGCAGACCGAGCACGGGTTGGCGCTCACCGACGGGTTCCTGATGGACTACCAGACCCACCAGTTGCGACCGGCCGAGCTCGCGCTGTCGATGCGTAACCTGCGGCCGCGCGTTCTCATCGCGGACGTCGTCGGGCTCGGCAAGACGCTGGAAATCGGCATCCTGCTCGCCGAGCTGATTCGCCGGGGCCGCGGTGAACGCATTCTCGTGGTGTCGCCCGCGCACGTGCTCGAGCAGTTCCAGCGCGAACTGTGGACCCGGTTCGCCATCCCGCTCGTCCGGCTCGACTCGACCGGGATCCAGCGTGTTCAGCAGGACATTCCGGCCGGTCGCAACCCGTTCGCGTACTTCAAGCGCGCCATCATCTCCGTCGACACACTCAAGAGCGACACCTACGCCCATCACCTGCGTGGCATCGACTGGGACGCGGTGGTCATCGACGAGTCGCACAACCTGATCAACCGCGGCACGCAGAACAACGAACTCGCCCGGTTGCTGGCCGGCCGGACCGACGCGCTGATCCTGGCCTCCGCCACTCCCCACAACGGGAACGCCAGGTCCTTCGCCGAGCTGATCAGCCTGCTGGACGAGGCGGCGATCGCCGATCCCACCAGGTATGACCCGAGGGATCTCGCGCACCTGTTCATCCGACGTACCAAGACCGCGCCCGAGGTGCGGGACGGCCTGCGGGGCGAATGGGCTGACCGGGGACCATCCACGCCGGTTCGGGTGCCCGCCAGCGACCGGGAACAGGCGGTCTTCGCTGAACTGGCCACGCGTTGGCTGCCCGGTGACGGCGGTGCGGGGGCGGCCGAGCCGTTGATCGGCTACCGGCTGCTCAAGTCGTTCCTGTCCTCACACCGAGCGCTGCTGGGAACCATCTCCACCCGACTGGCCACCGTGGCGAAGGCGGGTCGGGAGACGGAACGGCGAGCATTGCTCGAACTCAGATCTCTAACCGAGGCCATCACCGATGATGACGCCTCGAAGCTCGCCGCGCTGGTCGACGTGTTGGCGGGGCTCGGTGTCGGGCCCGGGTCGTCGACCAGGGTGGTGGTGTTCTCCGAGAGCATCCCGACGTTGCGATGGCTCGCCGAGGCGGTACCCGCGCGGCTCGGGTTCCGACGGAAGGGCAAAGCGGAGAAGAACAAGCCGTGGCTGGCCTACGACGGTGCGGTCGCTGTGATGCACCGGGACGCGACCACCGACGTGGAGCAGAAGCGCATCGTGGAGGCGTTCGGGCTGCGCATGGACCCGGTTCGGCTGCTGTTCACCGGGGACATCGCATCCGAAGGCGTGAATCTGCACCAGCAGTGCAACCAACTCGTCCACTTTGACCTGCCGTGGTCGCTGATCCGGATCGAGCAGCGCAACGGGCGGATCGACCGGTACGGACAGGCGTTCCCACCGGAGTTCCGCGCGTTGATCCTGACCAGCGATGTCGAGTGGCGGCGCGACGAGCGGGGCGAGCCGGTCACGTTGGACGACCGGCTGGTCGGCGCGAAGCTGCTGGCCCGCGAAGAAGAGGCGCACCGCATCGAGGGCACCGCGGAGACGGTCACCGGCCTGTATCGCCAGCAGGATGAGGAGAACCGGCTGGTCAAGGACCTAATCGGGGGACGGAGCGTCGAGCTGTCGCACGCGACGTCCCGGAAGGAGAGCGGGGACTTCCTCGCCGACGTGCTCGGCAACGTCGGCACGACACCGAAGGCGGTCGAGGTGGCCACGGCGCGCGTGCCGACGGTGTTCGCCACCACCAAGGACTACTTCGAGGAGGCGTTGCGCCAGATCTGCCCGACCGGGCCGGAAGCCGAACTCGCGTTGCGCCGGGACTCGGACGGCACCGTCGCGTTCGAGCCGCCCGCCGACCTGCTCTACCGGCTCAAGTCGCTGCCGAAGTCCTATCTCGACGAGCAGGGGATCATGCCGACCCCTGGCTCGCCCGGCCGGCTGCGGATCACCTTCGACAAAGGACTCGCGGAGAAGCGCTTAGTCGCTGCCCGCGAATCGAGTGACACGCAGTGGCCCAACGTCAGCTATGTCACCGATATTCATCCGGTACTGGACTGGGTGACCGACAAAGCGCTGGCAGCGGCCCGGCACGACGAGGCGTTCGTGCTCGCCTACGTCGCCGACACCGCACGTGCGGCGGCGATCGACGAACGGTTGAACGACGAGCTGACCGGACCGGTGTTCCTGGTACAGGGCAGCTACGCCAACGCGCTCGGCCGGCCGACGATGGTGGAGTGGATGGCCGTGGTCGGCCTCCCCGACCGACCACGGGTCGTGCGCATGACCGTGGACTTCCTTGCCGCGTGCGGGGTTTCGCCGACCATGCCGGGCCGGACCACACCGGCCCTGGCCATGCTGGGCACGTTGCTGCCAACCGCCATCGACCGGGCGCGGGACTATCTGGCCGACCGGGAACACGAGTACGCGGCCCGGGTGGCGCGGGCGATCGCGCCCGCCGAGGCACGGGCGAAACGCTGGAAACAGCTGGCGCTGGACATCGCGGTGTCCAGCAGCTCGAAAACGCGGATCGACCAGACGGCTCGCCGCCATGAGGAACTGGTCGCCGCCATGAAGTCCGCCGGCGCGCCCATGCTGCGACTGGTCGCGGTGCTCGACCCCCTGTACGCGGAAGGGCGGTAGCGGGCATGAGCACCGTCTTCGACTCGATCACGAACCGAGGCGAGTACTTCGCCGCGCACTACTTCGCCGAGGACCTGCCGGACGCACTGAAGAAGAACCCGCTCGCCGACTGGACGATCATCGAGAAGGACACGCACGACAAGCGCACGACCCCACGCCAACGGCTACGGACCCTGCGCGGTGGCTACTTCACCGCCGACGTGCGCGAGTACTTCGCCGACGTCACCGAACCGGATGCCGACACCGCACCCGAACCCGAGCTGGTCAAGCGACTGTCCACCTGGCACCAGGAGATCCTTGTCGCACTCGGGTTCTACGGTGACCGCGAGGACGACCCGAAGGCACGGAAGGAAACGCTCGACCGGTTGACCGTGCATCGGTCCGGCCGGGACCACGAGATACCGGTGGCCTGGCACGGTGACGGGATCGTGGCGCTGGACTGCGGCTGGACGAAGACCGTCGACGACGCGGTCGCCGATACCGGCGCCGGCCGGTTGCTGAACCCGGTGGTGCTCGGCGCCGCCGAACGCCACGAGACCGGGCAGCGGATGGCCGCGTGGCTGTTCGGCTGTGAGCTTGGCGGGGCGGGTGGCGCCCGACCGAGGTTCGTGGTGCTGTTGTGTGGCGGCCTGATCGTGCTGGCTGACCGGCAGGCGTGGTCGGAGGGCCGATTCCTGGCCGCCAACCTGGACCTGGCGCTGGAACGCAACGACGTCAGGCAGAACGGCGAACTGGCAACCATCGCGGCGTTGTTCTCCCGATGGGTGCTCACCCCGGCCGCGGACGGCACCGGCATCCCGATGGACGAACTGCTCAAGAATTCCACGGACAACGCCGTCGGAGTGGACAAGGACCTCCGCGCCGGATTGCAGCGCTCGGTGGAGATCATCGCCAACGAGGTACTCGACCGACTGCGGGCGACCGACGTGGCACCGGAGGAGATCGAAGGCAAGATCCCGTTCGCCCGGCAGCTGACCCACGAGTCACTGCGGTACCTGTACCGCATCCTGTTCCTGCTCTACGCCGAGTCGCGTCCGGAGCTGGGTATCCTGCCCGCCGACGACGGCAGCTACGAAGCCGGCTATTCGATCGCTCGGTTGCGAGAGCTCGTCGCGCGCGACGAGGTGCTCGTCGAGGAGGAGGCCAAGAACGGGTTCCACCTGTACGCGTCGCTGGACCTGTTGTTCACCAAGGTCAACGAGGGGCACCGGGAGTACGGCACCGAGCCGGACGACCTGCTGCCCGGCGACGACGAGGACACCGTCAAGGCCAAGAACGAGCGCCGCAGCGAGGGCCGCGGCCTGCGGTTCGAACCGCTGCGCAGCGAGTTGTTCGATCAGGACGCGATCATCCTGATCGGCGAACACCCGTACCAGGACGGGTTCTTGGACCTGCGACTGCGCAACTCGGCACTGCACGAGGTGCTGCGGCTGCTGACCATGAAGCGTGCGACCAAACGCGGCGGGCGGGGCGGCTTCATCTCCTACCGCAACCTCGGCATCAACCAGCTCGGCGCGGTGTACGAGGGACTGATGCCCTACACGGGCGTCATCGCCGGCGAAGAGCTGTGCGAGCTGGCGAAGAAGGGAAACCCGGAAGAGGGTTCCTGGCTGGTCCCGACACATCGGCAGACCAACTATCCGGCGAACACGCTGGTCGAGTACGGCGCGCACGACGAAGCACACGGCAGGCGCGGGGTGAAACGCTACCCGCCTGGCACGTTCGTCTACCGACTCGCCGGCCGTGACCGGGAGATCAGCGCGACCTACTACACCCCGGAGTCGCTGGCCGGAGTCACCGTCGAGCTGGCGTTGCGCCACCTGCTCGACCAGGACGGGCAGCGGACCCGTGCGTCCCGGTTGCTGTCCCTGAAGATCTGTGAGCCAGCGCTGGGTTCCGGCGCGTTCCTCAACGAGGCGATCAACCAGGTCGCCGAGGAGTACCTCCGCCGCCGGCAGGAGGAACGCGGGGTCTCGGTGCCGACGGACACGGCGCTTACCGAGAAACGGAAGGCGATGGCGTACATCGCGCTGCACAACGCCTACGGGGTTGACCTGAATCCCACCGGTGTGGAGCTGGCCGAGGTGTCGCTGTGGCTGAACACCATGCACCCGGGCATGCGTGCCCCGTGGTTCGGTCTGCATCTGCGCCGGGGCAACTCCCTGATCGGCGCGCGCCGTGCGGTGTACACCGCCGACGAGGTACGTGGCGGCGAGTGGACGCGCGACAAGCTGCCGCTCGCGCCGAGCCTATTGCCGTTCCTGTCAGCCGGTGTCCGGCAGCGGCTGCCGGAGGCCGCAGTGCACCAGTTCCTGCTGCCCAACCCCGGTTGGGCCGCGGTCACCGGTTCTGCCGAGGCCAAGAAGCTGGCGGGGGCGCAGGTCGCACAGCTGCGGGCGTGGCGGCGGGCCGTGGTGCGAGCACCGAAGAAGTCCACCGCGAAACGCAACCAGTTCACCCGCCTGCGGGACGCGGCCCGTCGCGTGGAGTTCCTGTGGGAGCTGGTGGTCAAGCGGATGACGCTGTCCGAGCAGGCCATTGCCCGGCGCATCGACGTCTGGGGCGCCGACCCGGCGGATCCGGAGTTCGCGTTCCTGCACCAACCCAAACACCCGGCGAAGAAGGAGCAGGTGCGCGCGGACCTGTTCGACGCGATCGACACGCCGTACTGGCGGCTGCGGACGGTCATGGACGCCTGGTGCGCGCTGTGGTTCTGGCCGGCTCGCGACGCCGGCCTGCTGGACGGCACCGATCCGGTGTACACCGAACCTGACGAGGTACGAACCGACCTGGCAGACATCGTCGGCACCACCCTCGAGCGGGCGCCGACGATCATCCACCAGGGCGCCCTGTTCCCCACCGCCGGTGAGCAGGGCGACCTGTTCGACGCCGCCGACGAGGACACCGACGATGTCGGACCGGTGCACACGATCGAGGTGCAGCAGCCGAAAACCAAACAACCCGAGGCACGCCCGGTGGAGCGCCGCCATGTTCCGCTGGCGAAGCTGGATGACTGGCTCGACTTCCTGGAAGCCATGCTCGGCACCGAGGACGTCCCGGACCACTCCCTGTTCCGCGAGATCACCGACCTCGACCAACTCAAGCAGTACGAGGACGATCTACCCGCGCACATGCACATGTACCGGGGCGACCCGGAAGTCCGCTTCCCGTGGCTACACACCGTCCGCGAACTCGCCACCGAACACGGCTTCCTCCATTGGGAGCTGGAGTTCGCCCTCGTCTTCGCCGCGGGTGGTGGTTTCGACCTCCAGGTGGGCAACCCGCCTTGGGTCCGTCCCCGCTGGAACGAGTCCGCGGTCCTGGCCGAGTACGACCCGTGGTGGGAACTGACCGAAAAGAAGTCCACAAAGGACAAGGAGGCCAGGCGCGACCAGCTGTTGACCAACCCCACCGTCCGCGACTACGTGCTGACCGAGTCCGCCGCCGTCACCGCCCAGGTCGCGCTGCTCAGCTCACCCCAGATGTATCCACTGATCACCGGCACCCAACCCGACCTGTACCGCGCGTTCATGACCCAGGTCTGGGCACACGCCTCGGCTGCCGGAACGGTTGGGATGATCCATCCGGACACCCATTTCGTCGGTGAGAAGGAGGGTCGGCTGCGCGCCGCCGCCTACCACCGGCTGCGCATCCACGGCGACTTCGTGAACGTGAACCACCGGTTCTTCCCCAAACCGGTCGACGAGAACACCCACTTCGGCATGCATGTATACGGCTCGACGCAGGACATCTCGTTCGATCACCTGTCCTGGGTCATGTCCGCGAACGCACTGCGGCATTCGGGGAACCACGACGGTTCCGGGCCGTCACCCGAGTACCGCACGGCAGGCGGAAAGCTCGACGAACGGCCACATCTGGCGAGAGTGATCAAGGTTAATCCAGCACGGTTGGCAACCTGGCGCCGACTGCTCGGAGACGACGATCAGCCGCTCAACGAAACCCGACTGCTGTTCCCGGTGAGCACCGCCGAACTGCCCGCCATCGAGGCGCTGGGGAACTACCCGCACCGGCTTGGCTCGCTGTCCCCCCGGATCAGCAGCGGATACCACGAGAGCGGGGCCAAGAAGGACGGCCTCATCGAGTACAACCGGGTGGACCCCGCCACGGGTCGTGAGTACCAGCCGCACACCTGGCGGCGGGTCGTACTCAAGGGCATCCAACTCGGCGTGGCGACGCCGGTGTTCAAGAGGCACGACGCCAACTCCAACGACCCGCACGGCGCCGATCTCACCGCGTTGCCCGCCGACTTCGTCCCGGACACCGAGTACGTCCGGGTACCCGGCTGGGACCGCCAGTACCTCGCCGCGCAGGACCGATGGATCGACCAACGAGCACTGGCCGTCCTACGCGGAAGCGACCGTGCCGTGGCCCGTGCCCGTGCCGAGGCCGCGTCGGCACGGGGCGTCACGGAGGACGAGCTGCCACCGGACGCGGACGACGAGATCCTGACCCTATGGGCTCGACGTCGCTTCACGAAGTTCTACCGGCTCGCATGGCGTCGCCAGATCGCACCCAACACTGAGCGAGTGTTGTTCGGTGCACTCGTACCACCCGGCGTCGCGCATGTTGACAATGTGCACACTCTCGCGCTGGCAACAACGGCTGAGACTTGTCTCGTCGCAGGATTCTTCTCCGCCCTACCGCTGGAATATTTCATCCGCATAACCAACCTGTCCGACCTCCGGCCGGGTAGTGCGCGAGCATTGCTGGCTCCGCAGATTGAGCATCCACTGGCACCGGCGTTATTGTTGCGGACCTTGCGGCTCAACTGTCTGACCAACGCGTACCGACGGTTATGGCGAGGGGTATATGACCCGGCTTGGCATCACGACAGGTGGGTGGTCCGCTGGCCCGGGCCTGCGCCGTTCCAGGCAATCGGACCGGAATGGACACCAGACACGCCACTTCGGACGGAACAGGCGCGACGAAGCGCGCTGGTAGAGATCGATGCGCTGGTCGCCGTGTGGCTCGGTATGGACATCGACATGCTTATCGCCGCATATCGCGGCCGATTCCCCGTGCTGCGAAAGTACGAGACAGACATTCACTTCGACGCGACCGGTTCAAAGATCGCCGGGAACGTGCGCACCTACGGGCAGCGGCAGACCAAGGAGTCCTGGAAACAGTTCCAGGAATACCTCGCCGATCCTGACAACGCGCCGGCGCCGGAGGGCTACACCGCGCCCTTCCACAAAGCGGACCGCGAGGCCGAGATGCGTGCGGCGCACGCGGTGTTCCAGGAACGGTTGGACGCCGCGGTGGAGCGGGGCGAGTGGGATCCGGTGCGGCAGGAGGTGCCAGAGGCGTGAGGCCGACGTTGCAGGCACGGGAACTGAAGGAAAGTCTCCTGCAGTACCTGTCCACCACCTACGCGCTCACCGACGAGGGCGCACGCGCCGCGTTGCACGAGTTCCTCGGCAATGAGAAGACCGGCATGTTCCGCGGGCCGTTCCTACGGGTGCGTACCCCGTTCACACAGGCCGCGCCCGGTTGGGAGGACCTGCTCGACTGGCGACCGGAAGGCAGTTGGACGCCATACGGGCATCAGGCCGCCGCGTTCGCACGACTGTCCACAAAGGATGGCCGAGAACCACTGCCGACCGTGCTGACTACCGGCACCGGTTCCGGCAAGACCGAGGCGTTCCTGTACCCGGTGCTCGACCACTGTGCGCGGGAGCGGGCCGCTGGCCGGGCCGGGATCAAGGCGGTCCTGCTGTACCCGATGAACGCGCTGGCCACCGACCAGGCCGAGCGGATCAACGACCTGCTGCTGACCAACCCGGCACTGCACCGGGTGCGCGCCGGCCTCTACATCGGGGACCGGGCCGCCAACTCCTACGACCGCGTCGACATCCGGCGTGCGGACATGTGGGCCTCGCCGCCGGACATCCTGATCACCAACTACAAAATGCTCGACCTGTTGCTGCAACGCGACCAGGACGTGCCCCTGTGGACAGACGCGGACCCGAGGTTCGTCGTGGTGGACGAGTTCCACACCTACGACGGCGCTCAGGGCACCGACGTGGCCATGCTGTTGCGCAGACTGGCCGCGGTGCTCGGCGCGAGCGAACCGGACCGGCCACTCGGCCGCATCTGCCCCGTCGCCACGTCCGCCACCCTCGGTGCGGCCGACGGTGACGCCCGTGCCTCGGTGCGGGAGGTCGCCGCCACGGTGTTCGGCACCCAGTTCGACGAGGACGCCGTCATCGGTGAACACCGACAGACGGTCGACGAGTTCCTGCCGTCGGACGACTTCGACCCATTGCTGCCGCAGCCGCTGCCGGAGGACCTGGCGGCGCTGCCCGATCCCGCCCGCGACGGCGACGCGCTCGCTGACCTCGCCGAGGCGGTCACCGACAAGCGCGACCTCGATCCGTTCGTGCTCGGCGCCAAGCTGAAGCGGCACCCGCTGACCGCAGCGGTACTGCACGCGAGCAACGCGACGGTGAAAACCAGCGACCAGCTGCTGAACATCATGTGGCGAGTCCGGGCCACGTCGTGGGCACGAGCGGTCACCATGTCCCCCGACATCGCGGCGCTCGCCCTGGCGCGGTTCGTCGCGCTGCTGTCCATCGCCCGCGATCCCGCGTCATCAGCCGACCGGCCGAGGCCGTTCGTGCACGTCGAGGTGCACCAGTGGGTGCGGTCGGTGTCGCGGCTGATGCGCGGCGTGCTGCCCTGGCCGCGAGCAGAGTTCCGCTGGGACGCGCCGGGGCCCGGGCACCCTGCGGCCAACAACGCGGCAGTGACCACGATGACCGCGACCGATGCGGCGACGGTGTTCCTACCGGCCATCTACTGTCGAGCTTGTGGCCGGTCAGGATGGGCCGTGTTCTCCCCGGAGAGCGACGACCGGATGATCGAGCTGGACAGCATCACCATCCGGCGCGCGTCCACCGGCAGCGACAAGATCAGGGTGCGAAACCTGATCGCGGCCACCGACGCGGAGGCACGGGACGGTCGAGACGACGGATCGGTGCAGGTGCTCGACAGTGGCGCGGGAAGGCTGCGCTTGCCCACCAGCGCCGACTACACAGCGACCGGCGACGTCAGCTTGTCCACCAAGGATTCCGCGTTCGTGCGGGTGAACCTGAGCAAAACAGCGAACACCGCGGCTGACCAGGACTGGTGTCCTGCCTGCGACGACCGCAACGTGATCCGCTTCCTCGGCACCGGACCCGCCGCACTCGCTGCCGCATCGATCACCCAGCTGTTCACCGGCGGGGAGCTGGACGCCGCGCAGAACGAGGACAAGGCGCTGATGTTCAACGATTCGGTGCAGGATGCCGCGCATCGAGCCGGGTTCGTCGCATCCCGCTCATTCACGTTCTCGTTGCGTGCGTTGCTGAACCAGTCCCTGAGCGAGGACCATCCTGTTGCCCTGCACGAACTGATGGCGGCAGTGATCGCGGCGACGGACGACCGGAAGACACTCGCCGCGGTCGTGCCGGCCGACCTACACGACCTGCGGGGCGTACGCGGCCTGCTGGCCGGTCGCGGCCGAGGCGACCGGCGGACCTGGGAGCTGATCGGGCAGCGGTTGGCGTTCGACGCCGTATCCGAGTTCGGTTTCCGGTCCCGAAACGGCCGCACGCTCGAGCTGACCCGCACGGCGGCCGCGCATGTGCGCATACCGGACCCGGCCGAGCTGGTGGCGTTGACCAGGGCGGCGCACGAAACTGCGGCCGCCGGCCACACCGAGCAGGCCGCCGTGGACGACGCCCGCTATCTGGCGCTGGTGCGGGTGTTTCTCGAACGGCTGCGCACCCGCGGCGCGGTGAGTCACCATTGGCTCGCAGCGTACCTGCAGGAGGCGGGTGCCACCCGCTATCCGGTGTGGGGCGGGCGGCCGCCCGGGATGCGGGCGTTCCCGAAAGGCGTTGCCGCGCCCCGGTTCCTGCTCGCCGCGCCGAAGGAACGGAGCGAGTTCGACGTCGCGGCGGGTCGGCTGAGCTGGTACGAGCGGTGGGTGCAGCGTTGCCTGGAACTGCCCAAAGCTGGAGTGCCCGTGTTCTGGCAGGCACTGCTACCGGAGCTGGTCAACGCCGGGTTGCTGTCGGTCGGCACACCGAAGGACAGCTCGGCGCGGATCTACGGGCTGCAACCGGGCAACATCGCCGTCCAGCGGCTCAGTGACGACGAGGTCAACACGGCGTTCGTGCGCTGCCCGAGGTGCTTCTGGGAGCAGACCGTGCATCCCAGCCTGCTGGGGCAGTGGCACGGGCAGCCGTGTCCGGCCTACCGGTGTCGCGGCGAGCTGGTGGCGGGCGACCAGCGGGAGCCGTTCAATCGCCACCACCGGGACCGGGACTTCCGGGACGACTACTACCGCAGGCTCTATCGGGAGGCTGGCACCTACCAGGTGATCACGGCCGAGCACACGGGGATGCTCTCCCGGGCGGACCGGGAGAAGGTAGAGAAGGCGTTCCGAGGCAAGGGTTTCAACAACCCGAACGTACTGTCCTGCACTCCGACTCTCGAACTGGGCATCGACGTCGGGGAACTGTCCGCCGTCGTGCTCGCCGCGCTTCCCCGCCGCCCCGCGAACTACGCGCAGCAGGTTGGCCGGGCCGGGCGTCGCACAGGAAACGCCTACCTGCTGACCATCCCGGACCGCAGCCGCCGCGACCTGTACTTCCTCGAGCAGCCGGAGGAGATGATCGCCGGCCAGATCCTGCCGCCCGGCGCGCACCTGTCCGCCATCGAGATCCTGTACCGCCAGTATTTCGCGCACCTGCTCGATCTGGCCGCGCACGGCAGGCTGACCCGCCCCGACGGAGTCCTGCTGCGTGGGCTGCCACCGAAGGCGCCCCTGTTGTTCGGCGAGTCCGGCTTCCTGTATGACTTGGTCGATACTGCCATCGCGCACAGCAAGGAACTGGTCGACGGGTTCCTCGCGTTGTTTCCCGAACGGAACTCGCCCGACGACGTCAACCCGGACGCGCGTGCCGACTTGCGCGAGTTCGCCACCGAACGGCTGCGTGGCGTCGTCGAACAGGCGGAAGGGGAATGGCGGGCAGGCGAGAAGGTACTGCAGGACCGGCTACGCATGATCAACGAGACCAGGGCCGAACTGCACGACAGCGACCCGGAGGCGGCAGTGCTGAACGCCGAGCTGGACTCCGAGCGTCGCTCGATCGGCAGACGGCTGGTCGGCCTTGGCAACACGCCCGCACAGGAAGCGTTGGTAACGCTGGGCTTGTTGCCCAACTACGCATTGCTGGACGCGACGACCACACTCAACGCGACGCTGTACTCGACGGAGGAGGGCGTCTTCAAAGCCGAACCGCGCACCTACGAGCGACCGAGGCGCTACGCGCTGTCGGAGTTCGCGCCCGGCAACACCTTCTACGTCAACGGGTACCAGCATCAGATCACCGGGCTCGAACTGGGGGCGGGTGCGGTACGACAGTGGCGGTTCTGCCAGGACTGTGGGTACGTGCGCACCGAACATGCCGTCACCGACCGGTCGCCGTGCCCTCGGTGCCGGAGCACCCGCATCGCCGACGACGGATCGTGCCTCCACGACGTGGTCGAGCCGGTCGTCGTCACGTCCAGGGACAAACGAGACGACGCGCGGATCAGCGACGACCGGGACGAGCGAGAGCACCGCTTTTACACGGTGATCGACGCCGTGGACATCCCGACCGGACAGATCCGGCCGAACACGTCCTGGCGGCACGCCACGGAGACCTTCGGCGTCGACTTCTGTCGCACCGCGATGATCCGCCGGGTCAATGTCGGCCCTGCCCGGTTCGACCAGCACCCACAGGACGATCTGGCCGGGCACACCGTGCGACTGTCGCCGTTCCACGTCTGCTCCGCGTGCGGAGCGGCCACCGCGGACGGCAAGCCGGTGTTCGACCACTCCCTCGACGGCATCGGCTCGTCGGCCGCGCGCCGCCCCGAGGTCAAACACCACCAGCCATGGTGCCCGCTGCGTCGCGGAAAGCGGGCGGCCGACGTGCCCCAGCGGCCGGTGCTGCTGGCGCACGAACTGCGCACGGAGGCACTGCGAATCCTGCTGCCGGCCGCGACCGTGCTCGTCGACGAGAAGGTGTACTCGTTCCGGGCCGCACTGCGGCTGGGCATCGACCGGCACTTCGGCGGCGATCCACAACATCTGGACACCGTGCTCGCGGTCGTGCCGGATGGCCCGACTGGCACCCGCCGGCACTACCTGGTGGTGTTCGACCAGCTGCCTGGCGGCACCGGGTACCTGCACCGGCTGACCGACTCCGAGGCGTTCGGCGAGACACTGCGCGCCGCCCGCCGCGTGCTGCTGACCTGCCGATGCCGGGAGCAGGGTCGCCGCGCCTGCCACCGCTGCCTGCACCGCTACACCGAGGAGCGCTACCAGGACATCGTGTCCCGGGAGGAAGCGCTCGAGATCCTCACCGATCTGCTCGGCACCGTCGACGACATCGGCGAAACCGTGCTCGACAAGTGGGAGACCACCGACGTCGCCGACACGAACGTCATCGGGCTGGACAAGCAGGTCGAGTCCGATCTGGAGGCCCGGTTCCTCGCCGCGCTGCGAACCTGGGTGGCCGGTGACGCGACCGTCGCGCTTGACGAAGAGAGCCGCGGCAGTGCCGCGTTGCGCTTCACCGATCGTGAGGACGTGGTGCGCTGGCGGCTCACCGCACAGCGTTACCTCGACCGAACCCGCACCGACTTCACCTTCGAACGGGTCGACGGCCCGCCGCGGACCGTCACGGTCTACCTGGACGGGTACCGTTTCCACGCGACCCGCGAACACAACAGGATCGCCGCCGACGCCGCCATCCGCACCAGACTGCGCGGCGACGGTCAGGTCGTGTTCGGCGTGACCTGGTCCGACATCGACCTGTTCACCGAGACGGCCACGGACGCGAAACCCGTGTGGCCGCCCTACTCGGGCAGTGCCCAGGACAAGGCTCGGGAAGTCTACGAGGACCTCGGCGGCAAGCGGGCGGACCTGGCTGTCACAGTGTTCACCAACCCAATGTGGACCCTGTTCGCCTACCTGCGTGACCCCGACCAGACGGTGTGGGCACACCGGGCGGCCGCGCTGGTCGCCGGGCTCACCGTCGCCCCCGACCCGGTCGTCGTGAACGCCGGTCCGGCTGACGTCGGTAAGGTCCTGCGTGCCGAGCTAGCCGGTCAGTCATTCGCCGCGCCGGTGGACAGAGACGGCGGCCTGACCGTGCTGCGTGCGCGCGACACGAACGGCCTGCCGCTGCGGTACGTGCTGGACAGTCGCGCGGGCAGAGCGTTGCCACAGGTGCGGTGGAGCGCGATCGCGTTGCTCAACGACGCCGCCGCCGCGCTGGAGACCAACGACCACAAAAAACGATGGTGGGCCTGGCTCTACTGGTCGAACCTGATCCAGTTCCTCGCCTCCGGCGGCGGAGACGGAATCGCGCTCGCCACCAGCACCGCACCCGACTATCCCGTCGAGACGCTCGCCACATGCACCGCCGCCGCGGCTCCTGCGCCGGCTCCGACCAGCGACGCGCCGAAGGACCCGGTGTGGACGGAGATCCTCGCGCTGCTGGAGGAGGACGCACCGGCCTCGGTGCTGACCGTACTGGCACATCGACTCGCCAAACTGGGTAAGGAGGCCCCGGTGTATGGGTACGAACTGGGCCCGGGCCGATGGCAGGCCGACTTCGCGTGGCCGAACCAGCGGCTCGTGATCGTGCTCGACGAAGGCAGCGAAGCGCAGCGCCGCAACGAGTTGTTCGGCGCGGAAGGCTGGACCGTGCACACCGTCGAGGACTCGTACGAACTCGACACCTTGCTCGCCGCCGTTCCCGATGCCGGAGGCGCCCGATGACTGTTCGACTCAGCGTCCACCACAAGGCCGACCGCGAGATCTACGATCTGGCACGCCCGGAAAAAGCATCATTCGTCGACTTCACGCATCGGTTCCGGCAGAACCCCGACCACCCCAGCCTGGACCTCAAGCCGCTGAAGGGAAACGGCCGTATCTTCCGCGCGCGGCTCAATGCCGCCTACCGCGTGCTGCTGGCCAAGCTCGGAGTCGATGCGCAGGGCGTGGCGAACTGGCTGGTGATCGCTGTCCGCCACCGCAAGGACGTGTACGAGGAACTGACGGTCGCGGTCAACCGGATCACCGGAGAGATCGAGTTCGCTGATCTCTCCGTCGTCGGAGACAGCGTGCTGCGCAAGGTTGGCATCACGCTCACTCCGACCGAGCCGGAGCAACCAGCGGCGCCGCGACCAGAACCGGCCGCGCAACCACCGACCGCGCGGCTGCTAGCCGGAGTCAGCGCGGAGGACCTGCGTGAACTCGGTGTCAGCGAGCCGCTGATCGACCTCGCGGTCGCGGTGACCGACAGCGCCGAACTTGACCAGTTGGTCAAGGGTGCCCCGCTACTGTCAACCGACGTGCTCTACGGGCTCGCCGCCGGCATGAGCATCGACGAAGTTCGCCGCGAGATCACCCAGGACGTCGCGGTCGAGCTGACCCCCGGCTACGCCGACGACCTGCCAGCCGCGCTCGCCCGCACCGCGGTGACCACGGCGGATGACCTGATCCTCGAAGTGCTGGCGGAAGGCGACTTCCGCGCCTGGAAGGTCTTCCTGCACCCCACCCAGGCAAAGGCGGCCAAACGCGACTACAACGGCCCCGCACGGGTGTCCGGCGGACCAGGCACCGGCAAGACGGTCGTCGCGCTACACCGGGTCAAGCACCTCATTGAGGCGTTGCCTCCCGGTACGGACAAGGCCATCCTGCTCACCACATTCACCAGAAACCTCACCGAGGACCTGCGTGCCAGACTTGACTCACTGCTCGAACCAGAGCAGCAGGACCGCGTGGACGTCCTCACCATCGACCAACTGGCCGCGCGAGTCGTCACCGAGAGCGCGACCGGCCGCAAGCGCCGGATCAGCGACGTAGCCGCGATCGACCGACTCGCCATGCTGCTCGCCGAACTGGAGGAACGCCGTTTCGACGCGAGGTTCCTGTTCGAGGAATGGGACCAGGTCATTCTCGGTCGAGCGGTAACCAGCCGAAAAGAGTACTTCGACGCACGCAGAGCAGGCCGTGGCCGGGCGCTGACGAGGCTGGACCGAGCAGCGGTGTGGAAGATCATCGAGCAGTTCACCGCCCGGCTGGACAATGACGGGGTCGAAACCTGGGGCCAGTTCGCCGACCGTGCGGCCCGTCTCGAAAGGGCCCGCGCAGACAAGGTCACCGCTCGCGACGGACACGCCGGCCGGGCCGCCGACGACAGTGCCGGCACGCACTACCGGCATCACCGCTACCGGCACGTGGTCGTCGACGAGGCACAGGATCTGCGCGCCGCTCACTGGACCATGCTGCGTGCCATGGTTGCCCTCGGCCCGAACGACATGTTCATCGCCGGTGACACCTACCAACGGATCTACCAGCACCAGGTCGCGCTTGGCGCACTCGGCATCAACATCCGCGGCCGGTCCACCCGGCTAACCCTCAGCTACCGCTCCACCTGGCAGATTCTGGCCAAGGCGATCCAGATCGTCGCGCCGGCCGAGATCCCCTACGACGACCTCGACGACGGCACCGAAACCATTGACGGCTACCGCTCCGTGCTGCGTGGCGCGGAACCCACGATAGTCCGCTATCCCACGTGGCAGGACGAGTTGGCTGGCCTGGTGACCACGCTGACTGCCTGGCGCGACGACAATCCGCGCAGCACCATCGCCGTGTGTGCCGCCGACCACGACCACGTCAACCAGATCATCACCGCGCTGTCGACCGCTGGGATCAGCCACGCGGAACTGACCAAGGACGGCCCCAAAGGCGACGGCGACATTCACGTCGGCACCATGCACCGCATGAAGGGCCTGGAATACGAACGTGTCATCCTCGCCGCAGTCACCGACGGCGTCATTCCCAAGAAGCCCGTCGCGGTCGCCAACCCCCAAGACGCCGCCCGTCGCGAACACCAGGACCGCTCCCTCCTGTTCGTCGCCGCGACTCGAGCCCGGGACACCCTCCATATCACCACCCATCCCCCAGTAAGCCGATACCTACCGGCTACGTAACATATCGAGATGGACCTCCTGGGTCCGGCGCTACTCGCCCGCGAACATCGCCCGCACTACACAGTCCTCATGGACGGCCGCCCAGAACTGGTCGCGAGATGCAACATAACCGATGTCGAGCCCATATACGCCCTCCGCCAGACTCAGGTGACCTCGGTGGCAGGTCGTTGCAGAGCAGTGGGCCCGCGTCCCCGATCACGTGGGCCCGTAACGACATGCTCCGTACGACGATGGGTAGTGCGACATGCAAACCCCGTCGGCGACAGGACCAAGTAGAACGTGAACAACATGGTGAAGCGCCTCGCGTTGGCTGGATGCGCGGTGGCCGCTCTCGCGGGCTGCGGCAGCAACATCAACGCAGGCACCGGCGAGAACGCGCCCGAACTGCCTGCGACAAACACCGACACCACAGCGGACGCGCAGACCAAGGCAATCACCAACGAGCGGGGTTTCATCGTCAAGCGGCTCGGGGAAACGGCTTGTTTCGGCGGGGCAGGCCAGAACTGCGAGGGCGGCGTTTCGTTCGCCATCGACAAGGTCGAAGTGGACCCACGGTGCGCCGAGTTCGGCTCCCACCCGGACAGCGGACACACGCTGCTGCTGCACCTCCGTATCGCCACCGGCGACGACCCCAGTGTCGTGGACCGGGTCGGCGGGATCATCAACCCGTTCAGCTTCGTGGAGGTCGGCAAGGACGGCGTCACTCGGGACACCAACCTCGGGATATGCGCAGACCCCTCGACGAACAAGCTGCCCAACACCTACGGCCCGAACCAGAAGTATCAGGGCATCATGGACCTGGAAGTCACCGAAGGCTCGGGCACCATCGCCTTGCAGCTGATGGGCGGCGAAGAAGACGGCCAACGAGGCTGGGAGTGGACCTACCCCGGCTAACCGGCAAGGCACAGTGCCCCAGTTTGAACGGAGTCAAGCACCGCGCTGTTTGCTCCACTTTCCACCTCACACCGTCCACACAGCGGTAGTCGGATGCGCGGTGGGAGGGCAGGTCAGGTGCGGATGACACCGGTGGTGCTATCGAACCGCCGTACATCGGGGTGAACATCGCTTGTGGGATGGGTGCGGGGTTGTTGAAGGCGGCGGCTCGGTTGGCCGCTCGGGCGGCGATGGCTGGGTCGGCGATGGCTGGGTCGAGGCGGGGCGCGCTGGCACCACCAAGGCCGTTTCTTCCACCGCCTGTGCTGAAGGAGCCTCCGCCGGAGCCGGACCATCCACCGGCCATGCCGGACGGGCCAGTCCCGCCCGCCGCGCATGAGGCGAACATTCGATCCGCGGGACAGCAGCCGAACGCCTTCTTCTCGGGCGACACCGGTGAACCGCAACCAGAGCTGTCTGGAAGTCCTCCGAGGCCAGATCCGGCTCCGCCTGGAGGTTCATCCCAGATGTACGGAATCTGGCAGAGAAAACCGCCTGGGTTGGAGCGACAGTACTCATCGAAGAAATCATGACCGGTGGAGTCTGTGTAGTTGAGAGGTGATCCGCCGGCATAGGAATAGCCTGCTGGTAAAGGTGGCGGCCGTGGGGTCATACCAGCGGGCGGTCATGTTGACGTCGCCGGTGTCGGGGTCGGCGTAGTCGCCCTGGTAGCCGATCGGGCGCTCGGTTCCGCTGCTGTCGACCCGTTTGCCGAAGGGGTCGAACTCGGCGGTGTCGTTCATCGTGATGTCGTACGCGGTGGGGTCGAAGCCGGCGATCACGTCACCATGCCGGTCGGCGAGGGTCATCCGCGTCTCGGCGCCACTGCGCAGAGCCTGAAGCTCACCTGCGGGACCACAGCTGAACGCCGTGCCGCCGTCACCGTCTCAGCAGATCACGCACCGTTGACGGGTGCCGGCGCATCGCCCGAGCCAGCACCTTCACCGCCTGCCCAGACCGCCACCGCCGCCACACCTCATCCACCCCACCGGCGACAACGCGCTCCTCACCACAACCACCGCATCCCTCCAAAACCCGAAGAAACACAGTGTTGCGATGATCCATCGAGACCACCCCGCCGCGCGGCCGGAAGGATTGTCGTTGCGAAGTAGGTAGTGGGGGCTCGTCATTCAACGAGCCCCCACCCTGGCCTCTCAGGCGCGTGCTGGTCCACGCCTGCCCGGTACTTTTCTCCGCCGGAGCGCCCTGGGTGCGTAGATTTGCCCACTCCAACCCAGCTTACGGATGGTCCCTGCCGCGGTTCGGCCAACAAACTCCCAGGGAACGGAGGGAGGACGAAAACAAACTCGCCACCTCCTTGTCGAGTAACTATCACGACGTCGCGAAAGTACCAGACGATCTACCTGAGACTGGACGCACTCTCGTGCCGCGGAGCGAGCGCCCGGTGCGCAGGCCGCCCGCGAATGCCGATGTGCGGGAGTCCGGGTTATGCCTCGGCCGATGGCCTGGTCGGCTATCGCACTGGGTGTAGGGCGCAACAGGCTGGTGAGCCGGCGGTCGCGGTCTTCCGACTGCGGAACCGCGAACTGCATGCACGGCGCGGCGGCCCAGCCAGCCTCGAATGCACGGCGTGTCCAGTGCGCGGCGAACTCGCACGGGGACGCGGGATGCCCCTTGCCCGCCCTCGTCGCCTGGGATCGGCACGTGGTGATGAGCTGTGCCGTGTGCGCCGTCACCTGTGCGCCGTGCTGGGCTGCGCTGTGAATTGAGGGAATCGAACCCTCAGGCGCTGCCCACCGCGCCACCAAGAGGCCGGATTCGCCGCCGGCCCGGCTTGTGCCCGCCTCCCGGACGACTACCTGCTCCCGCGTCCCGTGCAGTGGTCAGTCAAGCAGCTCGGCCTCCCAGTTGACGCGTTGGATGCCCATATCCAGCTCGCGGAGTTGCCGCGCGACCTGATCGGCCTGCCCGCGCAACCCAGCCACCGGAAGCGCCGGCACGAACGCCAGCTCCGAGCGCAGCTGCCGGCTGACGCCGGGGCGCCCGCTGCCAGCCGCGGCGTCAGCAGCCGAGGTGAGCACGCCGTGCCGCAGCCGCAACGTGTCCCGCCGCGCGATCGCGTCCGTGAGAGTGCCTTCCCCCAGCGGGGTCACCGCGTTGGTGCGGTTGATCCGACGGATCAGCGACTCCAACTCGTCGAGCGCATCGCCGACCTCGGTCAGCAACGCCACAGCGTCCTCGGCCGGCTCCTCACCCTCCTGGTAACGAGCATTGCCCACAATCCGCGACCGCAACTGCTCGACGCGACGCGCCACGTCCGCCCGCAACGCCAGCGCTTCGGCCAACCTCATCCCGCCACTCCGTCCTTCAAACGTAACTCGATCAGTCTGCCAAGTCTCGCATCGAACGTCACACCGATAATCCGCTCATGCCGCCGAGCGTTCGCAATTGGGGCTCCCGAGGAGCACGCGGGAGCGAACTATGGGAGCAAATTGGGAGCCAGCTGCACCGTCGAACGACGCTGAACGGCACTCAACCACTCTGAACAGACGTACGCTGACCTGCCAGAGTCACATTCCTGCAGGTCAGCGCACTTGTTGATCTACGTTGCCACAGTAGAACTCTTCCAACCGTGCTCCAACTGCACTCAACCGCGAGTAACCGCAGCTCAGAGGATCGAACTACACCTGTCGAGCCACCCTTCGCAGGCCGACCACTACAGATGTTCACCAGTAGAGATCACCCCGAGGCGGACGCCGCCAGCGACCGATCGACAGCGCGCGGCGTCGCGACAACGACGAGTGGCCACCCCAACGCGTCCTCATGCCGAAAGTGCGACGGCTGAAATTGATCACCATCCGCAACGCGACGGCCTGACGCAACTCAGCCCCCGAACACGAAGGCTCCGCCACCATCGCTGCCGCGGTTTGCACCGGCGACCACCCCCACATTGGCTTCCAGTCGCTCTTGGGTGACCTCACAAGCTCCGACGTCACCCATTCACAGCGCCCATCCCGCCGCACCTTCGACCAACGTGTTCGGACCCGAAAGACCGATCTTGGAACAGTCCCTCGGCTTCGGCGTGGGTCCCCGCTGCCCACGCTCGTGGCTCCTCCACTCAAGGTGGTGCTACCTCCCGGTAGAACAACGGCCCCAGTGCGGTTGACGCCACTGCCCAGTGTTACCGGACACAGCAGAGATCGGCCATGATTGCCGCCATGGCGACTGAGTTGATGTCCAGGGCTGAGGTACTGGCCTGCCTCGCGTCATTGCGGCAGCATCAGCGGCAGGGACAGCGATCACCACACAAACCGTTGTTGGTGCTGTTCGCACTCGGGCAGCTTGCGGCAACGGGCTCAAGCGCGTTCACCTGGACCACGGCGGCTCAGCGACTGGCGGACCTGATCCGGGACTTCGGCCCACCGTCCTCCTCGACACCGGCGCAACGCGCGGCCTACCCGTTCACACGGCTGCGCTCGGACAAGATCTGGACCCTCGACCGAGACGTGCCCATGGACCGCGTCCAACCCCTCACAGCAACCCGGGTCGTCGGGCAACTCGCACCCCCGCTCGAGAACGCCCTACGCGACCCCAAAACCGCCTCCGCGGCGGCCCGACAACTGGTCGAGGCCGAGTTCCCACCAACCATCGCACCAGACGTACTACTCGCGGTCGGCCTCGATCCCGACACCGTCCTCACCTCCCCCGAACAGGTCACCGCACCTCGGAAACGGCAGCGTTCCTGGAGTGCCGCCATCCTCACCGCCTGGAACCGACAGTGCGCCTTCTGCGGCTTCGACGGCCAACTCGGAGCGACCACCGTCGGCATCGAGGCAGCACACATCCGCTGGTTCAACTTCGACGGCCCCGACTCCCCAGACAACGGCCTAGCGCTCTGCTCACTGCACCACAAGCTGTTCGACCACGGCGCCCTTGGCCTGCACCCCGAGCCCGGCGAAGGCCTGCGCATCACCGTGTCAGCGAGCTTCACCAGCCGCACCACCGCCGGTCAGACCGTCTACGAGCTCCACAAACGACAACTACAGCCCCGCCCCGGCACCACACCACCCACCGCCGCACACATCAACTGGCACACCCGCCAGGTCTTCAAAAGCCCAGCACTACAGACCTGACGGGCCGCAAGACCAATCGCGGCATTGCCCAGCGGGTTCCCCACCTGCAGCCTCGAAGAAGCCCTCGACTGCGCCCACGGCCTCTACCTCAAAAACCCCACCTGAAATCTGGACGACCCCGAAGAACTTCCAATTCCCACCACTTAGTTGTGGATCAGCCTAACGCATAATGTCCTATTATCCGGTGAATGACAGTTTCTATGGGATCATCAGTTGCTTTCGGTGCGTGATCGCGTCGCAGACCTAATGCAGGCCGACTTCAGCCTTGCCAGAATTTGCAATGTCGCAGAAGGCGAAGGTTGCCCGCGGCCCTGACTAATGTCGTCACGACCGCATGTTTGATCAATCTGGATCTGTTTCATGACGTTGAAGCTCTTCGCGCAATATGTCGTCCAACGCCCGGGAACGCGTGACCGCGTCGGTCACCAGTGCCGGTAAGCCATCGCGCGCCTTCTTGTTGGCGTCGGCGGACTGCTTCGTCACGCTTCGACTGTAGATCATGTCGTAGGCGGCCTCGGCGTCCACGAACGCGGCAACACATGATCCAAATGCCCGGCGGGCTTCGAGGGTTCCGAACGCGTTGACGCGGGCTCGCACCAGCTCCTGCCAGTCGGGTGCCCGGCCGTGGTCTCGGTACTCCGGCCAGTCGGCCATGCTCTGCTGATCGGCCTCCGGGGAAGCGAACCGCAGCCGCCACCACTCAGTCCACCACAGGACATCCACGTAGACCTCGGCCCGAGCCTTCCAGCTTCGCTCCTCTCTGGCGAGTCTCAACTGCGTCCCTGTGGTCAACTGAGCCACGCGCAGCTGTGTCATCGCCGCCTTGCGCCCGTTCCAGAACGTCACCAACACTGTTAGAGCAGCGACACCAGTCGTGGCGAGTGCGAGCATATTCGCGGTGATCTCCACGACTGGCAGTATGGTGGCCACATTCGTCGAGACCAACAACTGCAGGGCGACATCGAGTAAGCCCGCCGGCATCTCCTGCGCATGACCGCGCCCTGACCACGCGCGAAATCCGGTGGGCCGGGCACACTCGGCCCGGCTCCCGAGCTACGTGGGCGGGCTGTCGGGGAACAACGCGCGCCACCAGTCCGATTTAGGCAACTCCGAGAGGAGAACTTGTGTTCCATCGTGGTCGGTAGGTTCTGCACTACGACGTCTAGCTTCCGGACGCTCGACAACCTCCGAGCGGCCACCATCGAGGAACTGGCCGCCATCGACGGCGTCCGCTGTGAGAAGGCCCGCGCGATCCACGCCGGCCTCCGCGCCAACACTGATGTCCTAGGCCGCCTCGTCGCCGCAGGCATCACCACCGAAGTCGAGCAGCCGCCCACCGCCACATCTCTCGCGGGCAAGACCGTCGTGATCACCGGAACCGTGCCCGGCCTGCGCCGCACCGAGGTCCACGACGCAGCCATCCAACTCGGCGCGACCCGTCACCGGCTCGGTCAGCAAGGACACCGACCTGCTCATCGTCGGCGCAGGGTCCTCCACCCCGCAGCAAGCTCACCAAGGCACAGCAGCTCGGCCTAGCGACGATCAGTTCCTCGCCCTGCTCTGACCGACGCCGCTCACCACCGACCCCGGTGTTCTGGACCCGCCGGTAACTGTCCGGAACACCGGGGACACCACTGTCCGCAGAACACGGGCGCGATTCACGTGATCGACTCGGCCACCGTGGACACGACGCCCGAGACGCAAACCGCCCTCAGGTCCGGATGTTGACTTCTGCCGATCGTGAGGAGGTCTCGCGTGCCCGGTCGAGTCGGAGTACAGGGAGATCACGGTCTCGTGATGGCGGCGAACCGGTCGCCCGGTGTGCGCTCGCTAGTGCTGGACCTGCTGCGGCTGGGCTCGGTTTCAGATGTCCGACACGAGATCGCGATATGGTGTCCGTCGTCCTCGTCGCGTGGTGGATCGGCTCACCCCTTACCGACTGTCTGTGAACTGAACCAAGTTTTGACGTGACGCTACGAAGGGACGCGATGCGGTACCAGGAACCCGATGTGCACCGGACCATTATTCTGGTCGACGTCGAACAGTTCAGTGGTCACCAACGGACAAACCGGCATCAGATCGCCGTTCGCGAGGCGCTGTACCAGGCTGTTCAGCAGGCGTTTGGCGAAGCTGGGGTCTCCTGGGCGCGGTGTTACCGCGAGGACCGCGGTGACGGCATATTCATCCTTGCCCCTGCTGATATGCCCAAAGCACTGTTCGTCGACCTCGTACCGCATGCACTGGTCGCGCGCCTGCTCGACCATAACGCCTCTCACCCGGCCGAGGAACGAATCCGGCTACGGATGGCTCTGCACGCCGGCGAAGTCGCCTACGACGAGCACGGCGTCACGGCTACATCGATCATTCACGCGTTCCGCCTGCTCGATGCCACGTCGTTGAAGAACGCCCTCGCTGAGTCGCCCGGCGTGCTCGCCCTGATCACCTCCGAGTGGTTCTTCGAAGAAGTGGTGCGACACAGCCATCACACAGACGCCAGGACCTTCCAACCGACCGTGGTCGTGGCCAGGGGAACCTCGACCACAGCCTGGATCAGCCGGCCCGACCACCCCTACGCACCGGATACCGGTCCCTCTTCCGCAAACACCGGCGAGTCGGCTGAGCCCGTACCGCATCAGCACGATCGCATCACAGAACCCGCCGCGCCGCTTGGACGGCTCGTCGCCGACACTCTGGCCGAGGACTTGGAAGTCCGTCTGACTCTGCCGCAGGGGCCGGGTGACACAGGGTCACTACCCGCCTATATCTCCCGCGAGCACGACAGGATTCTGCGTGAACGGGCCGCCGCCGCCATGGACCAGGATGCTCCGCGTTCCGCCGTCGCGGTACTGGTCAGCGACTCGACCTCGGGCAAGACACGCGCCTTGTACGAAGTCCTGCACCACCCGGTTCTCCCCGCAGCAGGGAGAAACGCGCGGAGCCTGGCCGAGGCCGGGTGGCGGGTCTGGCCGTCCCGATCCGGCCTTCCTGCCGGGAGATTCCTCGCCGAACTCGCCGAGGTCGGTCCGCGCACGGTGCTCTGGCTCAACGAGGCCCAGCGCTACCTCATCGAACCCGGTGAGCGCACGGCGACGGCCATCGCCGCCGGGCTCCGCGCGCTGGTGGCCGACTCTGCCCGCGGCCCGGTGCTGCTGTTGGGCACACTCTGGCCTGACTACTACGCCCAGATCACCCGAAGCAGTGGCGGCGCGCCGGACCGCTACAGCCACGCCCGCGCCCTACTCGCGAACCACGTCATTCCCGTGCCGAATGTCTTCACCGGCGACGAACTCACCGCTGCCCGCGCCAGCACCGACACCCGCGTGCGCGCCGCGATCACCATCGCCGACACCGCGGCCGGTGGACCGGGCCGAGCCGTTCGAGTGCCGCTGACCCAGCATATGGCTGGTGTCCCCGCGCTGCTCGAACTCACCACGATCGCCGCCACCACTGACGTCGCCGTGTTGCACGCTGCCATGGACGCGCGCAGGCTCGGACTACGCGAATGGCTGCCGGACGCCTTACTTCGCGACGCTGCCCCCGCCTATCTCGACGAGCACGACCAACGCAGCTACCTCACGCATCCGGACTGGTTCACCAAAGCCTTGCGAACCCTCACCACTCCGCTTGCCACTGCGGGCGCCTGTGCCCTGCAGCGCCCACCGGTGATCCCCGGCCGGCCACCAGGCGATGTCGTCCGGTTGGACGATTGCTTGGACCAGCACGGCCGCAGACACCGAGTCGACTCGATGCCGCCAACCGGATTCTGGACCGCGGCCGCAGCCCATGCACACCCCGGCGACCTCGAGGACCTCGGAATCGCCGCATCGATGCGCGGGCACTATCGAGAAGCCGCGCAGCTTCGCAAGAACGTCATCGACCACGGCCACCTCGATGTGATACCTGGACTCGTCGCCGACCTTCACGATCTTGATCCCTCCGATCCTCGCCCTGCACGGTGGGCGATGGCCGCCACCGAGCACGACCTGGACACGATGGAGAGATTGCTGCGCGCGGTGCCCGCGATCCGAGCGGACCAGCAGGTCGCAGCAATGGCGAAGCGTGCCGTGGGCGACAGCATCGGTGACGCGGGCGACGCGGCGACACGCTTAACCGTGCTGCACCACGTCGGCGCCGAGGAACAGATCCGCGAACTGGCCCGACGTGCGGCTGCGGGTTGCCCACTCCTCGACCCCGCGGACGTCCGCCGGCTGCTGCGGACACTGCGCACGGTGGGGGCCGACGAACAGATCAACGAGGTACTCAGGCGAAGCCCTGCCACGCATGTCGCTCTCGACAACACAGTTGATGTCGCGAAGTTCTTGGAGGAACTCCATGAGCTTGACGCCTACGAACAGGTCGACGAACTGGCGCGACGCCTAACGGCAGATGACACCTTCGACGACCCTGGCCGCACGGCACACATCCTGAAGATGCTGCACGACAACGAAGCAGACGCGGATATCGACGAGCAGGTCGATGAACTGACACGACGGGCAGTCGCCCATACACCCCTCGAAGACGCTCTGGGACTTCGTCGTCTGCTGCTGATACTGCACACGATGGGAGCCAGACACAGGATCAATGAACTCCTCAGGCGAGACCCAGCAGCTCACGTTCTCCTCGATGAGCCCTGGGAACAAGATCCACTGGCGGCAGGCCCCTGGAGGGTAGCGGCGCTCATTGAGACACTGGGCGGAATCGGCGCCGCCAAACAGAGCGTCGAACTACTCAGACGCGCCCTCACACATCCCACGAGCCACCAACCCGACGGAGTGGCCCGGCTACTGCACGCGGCGCGGGCGATCGGAGCCAACGAGCAGTTCACCCACCTGGCTGAACGCGCGGCGACGACCATCGCCATAGACGATCTCTCAGGTGCGGGACGGCTACTTCTGGCGTTACACCACGCCGGGGCCGACGAGCACGCGGCCCAGTTCGCCGAACGCTTGGCCGCCCAAGCCGCACTGAACGAACCAGATGCCGTGGCATGGTTGATATCCGCTCTGGGCAAGGTCGGGGCCGACGAGTGCATCGCCGACCTGGTCAGGCGTGACCCTGCGACGCACGCCGCCCTCGACAACCCCGGCGCTGTGGCATGGCTGTTAGGGACGCTGCGCGAACTCGGAGAAACAGACCAAGTCGCCCGACTGATCGCGCGTGACCCTGCCGCACATGCCGCACTCGAGAACCTCGAGGCAGTGGCGTGGCTGATCAGCGAGCTGCACGACCTCGGGCAGGAACACCAGGCCACCCAACTGGCCATCCGCGTCGCCGGGCGGGCCACACCCGTCCAATCAGATGGAGTCGACCTACTCCTGCAGCAACTGCGAGCAATGGGAGCCGACGAACTCATCACAACGCTGACACAACGACTCACCGCCTACGGCTTCTACTACTTCGTAAGCCACGAACTCGTGGATAACCAAGATCAATTCCAGTTCGGACGGGAACCAGACGGTACCGCCGCCACTCCTTGGTCCTGGGATGACCTGCAATAACCGACCACCGCACATAAGTGCCGGCACACTGAACATCCGCTCGTGCCGCAGAGCGACCACAAACCCGGTTCCCAAGGAGCACATAGGAGCGGCCCGTGGGAGCAAACTGGGAGCCGAATAGGCCATCGAACGACAGTCGACCGCACTCAACCGCTCTGAACCGACGTTTGCTGACCTGCAGGAGTCATGTTTCTGCAGGTCAGAGCACTTGTTGATCTACGTTGACACGGTAGGGGTCACTGGTTCAATCCCAGTATCGCCCACCAGCATGTTTTCGCTGGTCAGAAGCCTCATTCCTCCTCGCGAGAAGTGGGGCTTCAGTCTTGTGTGGGGGCCAGATGGGGCATGGCGGCTTTCTTACCGTCCTGGCTCTCGATCATGAGTCTCGTGATGACTGGTCCTATACGGGTCTGAGGACACCGTGCCAAGCGACAGCGAGGCCTGACTTGACTGCGCTATGAATGCTCCGTTCTCAACCCGCTCTCGCCCACCTCAGCGAGCAACCTGACAGCCGGTGGCAGATTCACAGCGTCATCCGCACCGCCAGCGAGCTACTACAGGAGCACGTAGCTGGATGCCTCGAACAACTCAAACCACGCCATGCCGAATTGGTCACAATCCTTGCCGCTGATCCCAGTTTCCGGGCCGTCCGGACAGCTGACGCCCGACAGAAGTTCGCCGAAGAATGGCAGTTCGACCACAGCGACGGATACCGCCTACCGACCTGGTGAATCAAGGAATTGGTAGCTGAAGACCGCAACCGCCCAAACCAACTCACCGTCTGACTCGCGGCTGGACCCGATCGTGCTGGTGGTCTACCTGTCGCTAGCATGTTCGTCCCTGTTCTGGCTAAGACCGTGTCTCATGTGGGGAGTTGTCGGAGTCGTTTGAAGCAGGTGATGGCTGCGGCGAGGGTGAGGGATGCGAGGAAGTGGCTGGCTTTGCGTTCGTAGCGGATGG
>NZ_BAAGXS010000015.1:0-67753 GCF_054779715.1 Actinophytocola sediminis
AGGCCGAGGCCGGCGGCGGTGGGCTCGCCGGCGACGGCGAGGGCGCGTTCGGGGGCGATGTGGCCGGCGGGGATGGGGCGTTCCGGCCGTTCGGTGGCGTCCAGCTCGCGGTCGGCCCAGTCGTTGAGCGCCATGCCCGACCAGTAGAAGGCCGCCGAGGACAGCGGCAGCAGCAGGCGCCGCCCCCGCAGCGGCCGCCCGGCCGCCGCGGCGCCGGCGACCGTGTCCCCGACGACCGTCAACGCCGCGGGCGCCCGCACGAGCCGCAGGTAGGCCTTCACCGACCCGGCTCCCGCCCGAGGGACAGTGCCCACTCGGTGAGCATGGCGGTCTGCTCGGCGAAGCGGTGCTCGTCGCTGCCGATCGGGTCCTTGAAGAAGAACGCCAGCGCACCCAGCGGGCCCTTCGCTCCCGCCGCGTGCGCTGCCGCCGTCAGCCTGGCCAGGTCGAGCACCAACGGTGCGGCCAGTGCCGAGTCCAGGCCCGTCCAGGTGAGCTGCAGGCTCATCCGCGCGCCGAGGAAGCCCTCGAACGACACGTGGTCCCACGCCGTCTTCTGCTCACCGAGGTCGGGCACGTTGTCGATGTGCAACGGCGCGGTCACCCCCTCCCCGAGCAACGCCGCGAGGCCTCTGGCCTTCGAGTCGAGCTTGCCCTTCGCCTGGTCCGGGTCGGCCAGGTTGGCGCCGTCGCCGCCGCCGAGCAGGTTGGTACCCGCCCACGACCGCACGCGCAGCGCCCGCGCGGTGAACATCGGCGCGAGCACCGTACGCAGCAGCGTCTCGCCGGTCTTGCCGTCCGAGCCCGCGTAGGGCAGGCCACCGGCCAGCGCCAGCTCGTGCAGCGCCGGTAACCGGATGCCGGGCGACGGGGTGAAGTCGACATAGGGACATCCGGCCCGTAACGACGCGTAGGCCATCAGTGAGCTGGGCGGGAGCACGGCGCGCGCGGGGTCGGCGAGCGCCGCCGTCAGCTCGGCCAGGCTGTCGTGCGCCGGCACGTGCGGCACCGGCGGCTCGGTGGAGGCCACGTTCACCACCACCACCCTGGCCAGGTCATGCCGCTCCCGGAAGGCGACGATGTCCTCGGTCAGCCGCGCGGCCGCGTCGGCCTGCGAGCCGGTGTGCGTCGCCGGGTGGTAGCCGTCGCGGATCTCCCCGTCGACGGCCTGCAGTCCGGCGGTGGTCGCGGCCAGCACCCTCGGCGGGATCAGCCCGGAGTCCGCCAGCTGCTCGGCCCGTTTGTCCAACGGAGTGCACACCACGTCGTGTCCGCCGACCACCAGGTTCTCCCAGGCGGGTAGGCCGATACGGGTGAACGGCTCACGTTCGGTCACACAGCCGGTCGGTTCGATCAGGCCGGCGCGCAACGCCAACATCCCGGTCACCGCCGTCGTGCTCACCGACCCACGTGCCCCGACCAACCACAGCCCGGTCGGTTCGTTCGCTGCCATTGCGGACCCCTTTCACGAGGACGTCTGGTGACTCCGGTAGGCCGGCGACCGCCGGCCTACCGGAACATCTCACCTTGTCATCGCGCCTGCACCACTTCGGGGAGCACCGCTACCCCTTCGATGGAACCGATGACGGCCTTGGCATCACGCTCCAGCGCGGTGCGGATGTCCGCGTCCCCGATGAACGTCTCGTCCGTGACGAGTTGGACGAACGTCCGCAGGAACCGCACCGCCTTGGCGTCGTTGCCGTTCGCCTCGGCGTTGCGGATCCTGGTCATCAGCGACTTGAGCTGCTGGTACTGCGAGAGCGTCAGCCGGTTGGTGGCCCGGAATCGCTCGATCAGCTGACTCATGTCCCGCAGTGACGTGGTCGTGGTGAACGACACCGTCTGGTCCTGCACGTTGCCCGCGACGTCGGTGGCCGACACCGTGAACGCGTGCTGCCCGAGCGGCACCTGGTAGAGCGCCGTCGGCCGGCCGTTGAGCACGGTCTCCCCGTCGAGCGCGGCGGACACCGTGCGCAGCCCCGAGGTGGCGTCCTCGGCATGCCAGGACAACACCAGATCGGTGGCGTCGCCGTAGACCCGGCCCTCGGCGACCCCGGCCACCATCAGCGTCGGCTTGGTCCCGTCGATCCTGATCGTGGCGGCCTTCTCCACCTCGACGTTGCCCGCCCGGTCACTTGCCCGGTAGAGCAGCGTGTGGTCACCGTCGCCGGTCACCTCGACCGTGCCGGTGTAGCGCGTCCACGCGCCACCGTCGAGCTGGTAGTCGATCCGGGCGACACCATGGCCGTCATCGGTCGCCGACAGCTCGACCGGCACCGTACCCGGGTGCCAGCCGCTGGGACCGGGGTCGGCGAAACCGGCGGTGGAGACCGGCGCGGTCTCGTCGACGATCTCCTTGAGCTGGATGTTGCGGAACCACACGTCGTCGCTGTCGCCGTGGTTCTGGATGCCGACGAAGCCCTGGGTGAGGTCCCGCGCCGGGTCGGTGCTGGTGAAGTCGTTGATCAGCACCCCGTTGAGGAAGACCTGGATGGTCTGCCCCACCACGACGAGCTCGTAGCTGTTCCACTCACCCGGCGGGTTGAGCGCCTCGTCCCGCGCGGGGATGTCGGCGGCCTGGAAGGTGTAGATCGAGCCCGTGGTCCGGTCCTCCGCGTCGGTCGCGTCGATCTGGATCTCGTAGCCCTGGTTCACCGCCACCCACGGGTCGTCGCCAGGATCCGGGTAGCCGACGAAGATGCCCGAGTTGTCGTCCCCGCCCATCTTCCAGTCCAGCTTCAGGCTGTAGGCGTTGAACTCCTCGTCCACCGACAGCAGGCCCATGCCGCCGACCGACTTGATCGTGCAGTCCTCCTCGAGCGCGAAGCTCCCCGGCCCGGCCTGCGTCCAGCCGTCGAGGCTGCCCTGGGTGCCGTCGAACAGGGCGCGGTAGCCCTCGTCCGGCGTCCACGGCGTGCACTGGGTCGGGCCGCCACCGACGACCCCGTCGCCGACGACGTTGATCGCATCGAGGTCCAGCAGTCCGCCGGCACCGCCGCTGAAGGTCAGGTACAGCGCCCCGGTGCCACCCGGGTCGGTGATCGGCGCGGGCGGGATGTCGGCGTAGGTGTCCCAGCCGCCGGTGTTGGCGACCTCCACGGTCTGCACGACCGGACCGTCCGGCGCGTCCCGGCGGACGGTGATCGTGCCGCCATCGCCACCGGAGGTGAGCCGGTAGCCGATGCCGTCGACCCCGGTCAGGTTGACCGGGTCGAACTTGATCCAGTCACCGTTCTCGATGTGGCCGACCCGCTTGCCGCCGCTGGCCTCGGCGTGGGTGACGACCTCGGTGCCGCTGTTCTCGGTCCAGAACTCGGCCTGCTTGAGCTTGGGCTGCAGCACCGACTCGCCGTCGCCGGTCAGCGCCGGCACGTCGCCGGCACCACCGTCGGTGTAGCGGGCGTTGATGATGCCGAACACGTTGGCGTCCAGGCCGTGGCCCTCGTCGGCCGGGGTCGTGATCTCCCCTTCACAGCCGGTCGTGCGCGACAGCGGGTGACCGTGGGCGTCGTGGCCGAGGATGTACTCGACGATGACCTTCGAGCAGTCGATCTCCCCGTCCTCCGGGTCGGTCACCTCGACCTCGAACGGCACGGTGTCGCCGTAGCCGAAGAAGCCGCCGTTGACCGGCAGGTTCAACGCCACCTCCGGCGCGGTGTTGCCGGCGGTGACCACCACGCTGCGCACGCCGGTGAGCCCGGTCGGGTCGGTCACCGACAGCGACGCGGTGAACTGGCCCGGCGTGTCGTAGGTGTGGCTGACCACGCCCTGCTCGGTCGAGTCGACCGTGCCGTCGCCCTCGAAGTCCCAGGCGTAGGTGAGCTCACCGCCGTCCGGGTCGGACGTGCCGGCGGGGTCGAAGCTGACCGCCAGCGGCGCGGGACCCGAGGTCCGGTCCGCGGCCAGCTCCACCCTCGGGGTGCGGTTGCCCTTGGTGTAGTCCACCCGGTACAGCGCCGAGGCGTCCGAGCCGCCGAACCAGGTGTCGCCGTAGTCCAGCACGTAGAGCGAGCCCTCCGGGCCGAACTCCACGTTCATCGGCCACGACAGCTCCATCGAGTCGAAGAACGGGGTGATGTCGCCGCGCTCGCCGTCCGCGCCGACGTCGATGGTCTTGATCCAGCCACGGCCCCACTCGTAGGCGAAGTTCTTGCCGTCGAAGAACTCCGGGAACTTCGTCACCGAGTCCAGGTCGGCGTCGAAGCGGTAGACCGGGCCGCCCATCGGCGACTCGCTGCCGGAGCCGAACTCGGGCACCGACCCGCCGTCGTAGGGGATCCACGCCGGCTGCACCGGCGGCAGGTCGACCAGACCGGTGTTGTGCGGACTGTCGTTCTTCGGTGCCGCGCAGTCGAACGCCTCGCCGGAGGTGCCGGTGGCGAAGTCGTAGTCGATGTAGGGCAGGTTGTCGCCGACACACAGCGGCCAGCCGAAGTTGCCGGCTTCCTTGATCAGGTTGAACTCGACGGTGCCGCCAGGCCCACGGGCGGCGTTGGCCGCGCCGGCGTCCGGACCGTAGTCGCCGAGGTAGACCCAGTTGGTCTCCCGGTCGACGGCGAACCGGAACGGGTTGCGGAAGCCCATCGCGTAGATCTCCGGGCGGGTCTGCTCGGTGCCCTGCGCGAACAGGTTGCCATCGGGCACGGTGTAGCTGCCGTCCTCGGCCACGGTGATCCGCAGCAGCTTGCCGCGCAGATCGTTGGTGTTGGCCGAGGTGCGGCGGGCGTCGAAGGCCGGGTTGCGGTCCGCGCGCTCGTCGATCGGGGTGAACCCGTCCGAGGCGAACGGGTTGGAGTCGTCGCCGGTGGACAGCAACAGGTTGCCGTCACCGTCGAAGTCGATCTCGCCGCCGGCGTGGCAGCAGATGCCCCGGTCCGCGGCGACCTGCAGGATCTGCTGCTCGCTGGCTAAGTCGACCGTGCCGTCCTCGGTCAACGTGAACCGGGACAGCTGGTTGTGCCCCTGGTATGGCTCGAAGTCCGCCGCGGTGCCGTTCTCCGGCGCGTCCCCGGTGGGGGTCTCCAGCGGCGGCGCGTAGTACAGGTACAGCCACCGGTTCTGCGCGAAGTTCTCGTCGATGGCCACGCCCTGCAGGCCGTCCTCGTCGTGGTTGTAGACGGGGATCGTGCCGGCGAGCTTGGTGACGGCGTCCGGAGTGGTCAGGAACACCCGGCCGTCGCGCGAGGTGTGCACGACACCGCGGTCGGGCAGCACGGCCATGGCGATCGGCTCACCGGTGCTCGGCTCGCCCTTGGCCAGGGTGATCTGGTCGAAGTCCTCGTCGACCGGAGCGCCGGGGTCGGTGGTCTCCGGGGTGCAGTCGGCCTGCTCGATGCCGGCCGCGTACCGGATGCCGCCGGCGAGGTGGGTCAGGAACTCCGGCTCGCTGTAGGACTCGTTGGTGTGCCCGCCGCCGGTGTACCAGGAGCGGCCATCGGCCTGCGGGTGACACCACATGATCGGGTGATCGCCCATCGCGTCCGTGCCCGCGTCGTAGCTGGACTCGTCCAGCGTGGCCAGCACCTTGACGTCGGTTCGCGGGTTGGTGCGGTAGTTGTACCACTCGTCGGTGCGCGTCCAGGCGTCCGGCAGTTGCTCGGTCGACGGGTGGTCGTGGCTCTCCACGTCCACAGTGGCCTGTTGGATCTGCGGGTGGGACTTGAAGTACGCGCCGACGAGCTGGCCGTACCACGGCCAGTCGTACTCGGTGTCGGACGCGGCATGCACGCCCGCGTACCCGCCGCCGCCGTCGACGTAGTGCTCGAACGCGGTCTGCTGCTCGTCGTTGAGCACGTCGCCGGTCGTGGACAACCACACGACCGCGGCGTAGTTCGCCAGGTTGTCCTCGGTGAACGCGGCCGCGTCCTCGGTGGCCTCGACGGCGAACCCGTGCTCGGTGCCCAGGGCCTGGATCGCGGCGATCCCGGTGGGAATGGAGTCGTGGCGGAAACCCGCGGTCTTGGAGAACACCAGGACCTTCGGGTCCTCCTGCGCGGTGGCCGGCGTGGCGGCGACCCCCAGGGCGGTGGCCATGGCAAGACCCACGGTGGCGACCCTGACCAGGAAGCGTGGTTTCGATGGATGTTTACTCGGGCGGTTACCTCGCACTGGTACTTTTCTCCTTGTTCTCACCGAAATGGGGACCGCGAGAAGGGGTGAATCTCCTTTCCGTGTTCGCGGCGTCGCCTGACGTGCCGGTCAGGCGACGCCGCCCAAAAAATCAGCTGGTGCCGAACAGGTGCTCGAGCGCCAACTGGTCCAGGTGCTCCACCTTGGCGCCCCGCGCCGCCGCCTCGTCCAGGTCGAGTTCCTCGGCCCGCAGGTCGGCGAGCGACTCGCCGTCGCCGAGCGTGGACACCGACAACTGGTCGACCCGCGCGGCCGCGAGTGCCGCCGCCACCTCGGGATCGGCGCGGAAGGCCCGCGACTTCTCCGCGAGGATCAGGTAGTTGCGCATGCAGGAACGTGCCGAGGACCACACGCCCGACTCGTCCTCGGTGCGCGCCGGCTTGAAGTCGAAGTGCCTCGGCCCGTCGTAGCCGCCGCGCTCGAGCAGGTCCACGAGCAGGAACGCGCTCTTCACATCGCCGTTGCCGAACCGGAAGTCCTGGTCGTAGCGCGGACCGTTCTGCCCGTTCAGGTCGATGTGGAACAACTTGCCGTGCCACAGCGCCTGGGCGTACCCGTGCACCACCGACATGCCGGCCATCTGCTCGTGGCCGACCTCGGGGTTCAGCCCGACCCGGTCGGGCTCGTCGAGCTCGTTGATGAACGCGATCGCGTGCCCGATGGTGGGCAGGAAGATGTCTCCGCGCGGCTCGTTGGGCTTGGGCTCCAACGCGAAGCGGATGTCGTAGCCCTGCTCGCGCACGTAGGCGCAGAGGATGTCCAGCGCCTCCTTGTAGCGGTCAAGCGCGGCCCGCACGTCCTTGGCCACACCGGACTCCGCGCCCTCCCGGCCACCCCACAGCACGTAGGTCCGCGCGCCGAGCTCGGCGGCCAGGTCGACGTTGCGCAACACCTTGCGCAGCGCGAACCGGCGGATGTCGCGGTCGTTCGCGGTCAGCGCGCCTTCCTTGAACACCGGGTGGGCGAACAGGTTCGTGGTGGCCATCGGCACCACCAACCCGGTGTCGTCCAACGCCTTGCGGAAACTCGCGATCCGGTCGGCCCGCAGCGTGTCGTCCGCGCCGAACGGGATCAGGTCGTCGTCGTGGAAGGTGACCCCGTACGCGCCGAGCTCGGCGAGCTTGCCGACCGCGTAGGCGGGGTCCAGCGGCTCGCGGGTGGCCACCCCGAACGGGTCGACGCCCTGCCAGCCGACCGTCCACAGACCGAAGGTGAACCGGTCCTCTTTCGTTGGCGTGTAGTCACTCACGCGGAACCTCCCGGGATCTCCGTCCACACCGAACCCTCGCTGGCGCTCTGCTCGACGGCGGCCAGCGCCCGCTGCACGGCCAGACCGTCCGCAAAGGACGGTACGGGGTCCACGCCGTCGGCGATGGCCCGCAGGAAGTCCACCACCTCATGGGTGAACGTGTGCTCGTAGCCGAGCAGGTGCCCAGGCGGCCACCACGCGCCGACATAGGGATGGGTCGGCTCGGTGACCAGGATTCGGCGGAACCCGGCCGATTCGCCGTCCGCACCGTCGAAAAAGGACAGTTCGTTCATCGACTCGAAGTCGAAGGCCAGACTGCCGCGCGAGCCGTTGATCTCCACCCGCATGCCGTTCTTGCGGCCGAGCGCGAAGCGGGTCGCCTCGTAGCTCGCGACCGCGCCACTGGCGAACCGGCCGAGGAACAGGGCCGCGTCGTCGACGGTGACATCGTCCAACTCGCCCCCGCCCTCGGTCGGTCGCCGGTTGACGAAGGTGTTGGTGACCGCCGAGACCCCGGTCAGCCGCTCGCCGACCAGGTACTGGGTGGCGTCCACGAGGTGCGCGCCGAGGTCGCCGAGCGCGCCGGAGCCCGCCCGGTCCTTGCGCAGCCGCCAGGTCATCGGCGCCTGCTCGTCGGCCAGCCAGTCCTGCAGGTAGACCGCCCGCACATGCCGGACCTTGCCGATCCGGCCCTCCTCGATCAGCTTGCGCGCGTAGGCGATCGCGGGCACCCGGCGGTAGTTGAACGCCACCATCGACCGCACGCCCTTGGCCGAGGCAGCGGCGGCGGCCTGCGCCATCTCCTCAGCCTCGGCCACCGTGTTCGCCAGCGGCTTCTCACACAGCACGTGCTTGCCGGCGGCGAGGGCCGCGATGGCGATCTCATGGTGTGAGTCGCCCGGCGTGCAGATGTCGACCACCTGCACGTCGGGCGAGTTGACCAGCTCGCGCCAGTCGGTCTGCACGCTGGCCCAGCCGAACTTGGCCGCTGCCGCCTTCGTCCGGCCGAGGTCACGGCCGCCGAGGACGGCAAGATGGGGAACCACCGGCAGGTCGAAGAACCGATGTGCCGAACGCCACGCGTGTGAGTGCACCGCACCCATGAACGCGTGGCCGACCATCCCGACCCCGATCGTGCCCCCGCTGCCCGCTGTCATCGCACACCCTCCGTTGTCACTCGCGGCGCACTCGCGCGCCGCACTCACTCGCCTGGGAACCCGCCTGCTGGGACTCGGGTCAGGAGTCGAAGCCGATGTCCGCGTAGTCGTCGACGTTGTCCTTGGTCACCACGGCCGAGTAAGTGGTGATCAACGCGGGGATCTCGTGCTCGGCGAAGTCCGCGACGCCCTTGTTCTGCCCGAGCAGGCGGGCCAGCGAGATCGCGGTGGACGCCATCGACGGGCTGTAGAGCACGGTCGCCTTGATGACCGAGCTGTCCGCCTTGATCAGGTCCATCATGTTCTTCGAGCCGGCGCCGCCGACCATGAGGAACTCGTCGCGACCGGCCGCCTCGATCGCCGCCATCACCCCGATGCCCTGGTCGTCGTCGTGGTTCCACAGCGCGTCCAGCTTGGGCGTGCCCTGCAGCAGGTTCGCCGTCTGGCGCTCGCCGGTCTCCACGGTGAACTCGGCCGCGACCCGGTGGCTGACCTTGAGACCGTTGCGCTCCAGCGCGTCCTTGAAGCCCTTGCTGCGTTCCTGGGTCAGCGGCAGGTTGTCGAGCCCGGCCACCTCGCCGATGATCGGGCTCGCCACGTTCTTGGCCTTCATCTGCGCGGCGATGTAGTCACCGGCGTTGACGCCCATCCGGTAGTTGTCGCCACCGATCCAGGAGCGGTAGGCCAGCGGGGTGTCGAAGATCCGGTCCAGGTTGATCACCGGGATGCCGGCGTCCATGACCTCCAGCGCGGTCGCGGTGAGCGCCTTGCCGTCGTGGGGCAGGATCACCAGGACGTCCACGCCGCTGCTGACCAGGCTCTCCACGTGCGCGATCTGCTGGCTGGGGTCGTTGGTGCCCTCGGTGGCCTCCATGGTGACGTCCTCGAACGCCTCCGCCTGGGCCTGCGCGTTCTTGGTGATCGCCGCGATCCAGCCGTGGTCGGCGGCCGGGGCGGAGAAGCCGATGGTGACCTCCTTGCCCGGCTGTGCGTTGTCCGCACCGCCTTGGGCCACCTGGTTGCTGTTGGCTTCTGCCGGCTCGTTGGAGGTGCAGCCGACGACCAGCGCGCCCGCGCCGAACGCGGAGGCGCCGATGAGGAACCGGCGACGAGCCAGGGACGGGTCGGTCATTTGGGGTACTCCCTTGTACAGTCCGGAATTCGGGGGTTGTCGGGGTTGTCGCGTCAGGTCTTGCGCGTTCGGGTGGTGCCGTACTGCAGCAGCACCGCGAGGATGATGATCACGCCCTTGGCGATGTTCTGGATGTCGGTTTCCAGGTTGTTCTGGGTGAAGATGCTGTTCACGACGGTGAAGATGAGCACGCCGATGAGCGTGCCGATGAGCGTGCCCCGGCCGCCGGCGAGCAGCGTGCCGCCGATGACGACCGCGGCGATCGCGTCCAGCTCGTAGTACAGGCCGTTGGTCGACGAGCCAGAGGTCGTGCGGGCGGCGACCATGATGGCGGCGATGCCGCAGCACAGGCCGGCGATGCCGTACACCAGTGCGGTGTGCCGCTTGACGTTGATGCCAGCCAGGCGCGCGGCCTCGGCGTTGCCGCCGACCGCGAACGTGCGCCGGCCGAAGGTGGTCCGGTTGAGCAGCACCCAGCCGACGGCGAAGACCAGCGCGAGCATCCAGATCAGCACCGGGATGCCGAGGATGTCGCCGCGGAAGAACTCGCTGAAGTCGGTGACCGTGATCGTCTGGGTCTCCCGGTTGGACAGCCGTTCGGCCAGGCCGCGGGCCGAGGCGTACATGGCCAGGGTCGCGATGAACGGCACCACCCGGCCGTAGGCGATCAGCACGCCGTTGACCAGCCCCGCGCCGAGCCCGACCGCGAGCGCGCAGATCACCATCACGAACATGCCGTAGGACTGGGTCGCGAAGGTCGTCATCCACACGCTGGCCAACGCGACCATCGAGCCGACCGACAGGTCGATGCCGCCGGCGATGATCACGAACGTCATGCCGACGCTGACCACGCCGATGGCCGCGGCCAGCCGCAACATCGTGGAGATGTTGCTCTCGGACAGGAAGCTGTCCGGCTGAAGGAAGTAGCCGACCGCGCAGAGCACGACCAGCACCCCCATGAGGGTCGCCAGGCGCAGGTCGAGCCGTAACCCACTCGGCGTCCGCACACCGGACGTCGGCCCGGCCGTCACCGCCTCCTCTTTCTCACTAGCCGGCGAGGCCTTCTCCCCAACATCACTCACTGTTCCGCCTCCCCGGGTTTAAAAGTGTTGGTTGCGTTGGTTGTGTAGGTGGTTGTTGGGGACGTGGTTGGTGGTTGCGGTGCTTCACGTTCCCCTTGGGTACTGGGGCGTAGGGCTTGGGTCTGCTCATGGTCGGGCGGCTGCGTTGCTGGCTTGCGTAGTGGGTCATATGGCTGCCTCGCTGCCTTCCATGACCATGTCGAGGATGGCGGCCTCGGTCAGTTCGCTGGCGGGGGCCTCGGTGAGCAGGCGGCCCTCGCGCATCACCAGGACGCGGTCGGACAGGCCGAGTACCTCCGGGACCTCGCTGGAGACCAGGACGACGGCCACGCCGGCGGCGGCCAGCTCGTGGATCAGGCCGTACAGCTCGGCCCGGGCGCCGACGTCGACGCCGCGGGTCGGCTCGTCCAGCAGCAGTAGCTTGCACTCGCGCACCAGCCAGCGGGCCACCACGACCTTCTGCTGGTTGCCGCCGGAGAACGTGCGTACCTCGCGGCGCGGGTCCGGCGGGCGCAGGTCCAGTCGCTCGAGCATGGCCCTGGACTCGCGGATCTCCTTGCCCCGGTCGCTGAACCCGCCCCGGCTGAAGGCCGGCAGGCTGGCCAGGATCACGTTGCTGGCCACCGCCTGGTCCAGCAGCAGCGCCTGGCTCTTGCGCTCCTCCGGCGCGAGGCCGACCCCGGCGGCGACCGCGGCGGTCACGCTGCCGTTGCGCAGCCGCTTGCCGTTGACCACCACGGTGCCGGCGTCGGCCTTGCGGGCGCCGAAGATCGTCTCCAGCACCTCGCTGCGGCCGGCGCCGACCAGGCCGGCGATGCCGACGATCTCCCCGGCCCGGACGGTGAAGCTGACGTCGGCGAACTCGCTGCTCCTGGTCAGCCCCTCGACCACGAGCACCTCGTCGGTGACGTCGGTGGTGTTCGCGTCGCGGTGCGGGAACACCGTCTCGACCATCCGCCCGGACATCAGGTTGACCAGCTCGGACGTCGGGGTGTGCGCGTCCAGGTTGGACGCGACCGTGCGGCCGTCCTTGAGCACGGTGACCCGGTGCCCGATGCGGCGGATCTCGTCGAGCCGGTGGGAGATGTAGACGACCGCGACCCCGTCGGCGGTGAGGTCGGCGACCACCCGGAACAGGTTGTCCACCTCGTCGGCGGCCAGCGCGGCGGTCGGCTCGTCCATCACGATCAGCCGGGCGTCGTGGGCCAGCGCCCGCGCCATCGACACCAGCTGCTGGCCGGCCGCGGACAGCAGCCCGACCTCGCGGGAGGGCGGGATCTCCGGGTGACCGAGCCGGCGCATGAGCTTGCGCGCCTCGGCCCGCATGTGCCCACGCCGGGTGAAGCCGAACGTGTGCGGCTCGTGGCCGAGGAAGATGTTCTCCGCCACCGACAGCCCGTCGACCAGGTCGAGCTCCTGGTACATGGTCGCCACGCCGAGGCGCAGCGCGGCGTCGGGCGAGCGCAGCGTCGCCGGCCGGTCGAGCCAGGTGATCACGCCGTCGTCTGGCTGATGGGCGCCGGAGAGCACCTTGATCAGCGTCGACTTGCCGGCGCCGTTCTGGCCGAGCAGGCAGTGCACCTCGCCCGCGCGCACCTCGAGGTCCACCCCGTCGAGCGCGCGCACGCCCGGGAACGTCTTGACGATCCCGGACATGGTGAGCAAAACCTCGCCAGGTTCAGTCACAGGTCTTTCCCTCCCTCACGGCAGCGTTCACGCCGGCGCCTCCTGGTTCTCCTGCTGGATCGGCGGTACGACGGTCGGGTCGTCGAGCACCCGGCGCAGCGCCGCCAGCGCCCCGCCGGTCGTGGCGGCGGTGAAGCCGAGGCGCGAGCCGACCACCCGCGCGCCACCGGCGCCCGGCGCGAGCACCCCGGCGACGACCTGGTTGCGAATGGGCTCCACCAGCCACTCCGGCAGCGCCGCGAAGTACCCGCCGAGCACCACCACGGCCGGGTTGAGCAGGTTGACCAGGATGGACACGCCGACCCCGAGCGCGGACCCGATCTGGTGCAACGCGTCGAGGGTGCGCTGGTCGTGCTGGGCGGCGCGGGCGCGGACGACGCGCATGCGCTGGTCGAGATCCAGCGTCGGGTCGCGGACCGGGTCGTCCGGGTCGGCGCAGGCGTGCAGCAACGCGCCCAGCCCGACCTGGGTCTCCCAGCACCCTCTGCGCCCGCACGAGCAGTAGGGCCCGAGCGGGTCCATGGCCATGTGCCCGATCTCGCCGGCGAACCCGATCGAGCCGCGGACGAGCCGGCCGCCGGAGATCACGCCGCCGCCGATGCCGAAGTCGCCGGTCAGGTAGACCAGGTCGGCGACCGGGGCGCCGGACTCGGCGTTCATGGCGGCGAGCTCGGCCATCGCGCCGAGGTTGGCGTCGTTGTCGACCGCGATCTGGTCCAGCGGCAGCCCGGTCCTGGCGGCGAGCTCGTCGGCGATGGCGACGTCGCGCCAGCGCAGCCGGGGGGAGAGCGTGACCACGCCGGCGCCGGTGTCCACGAGGCCGGGGACGGAGACGGTGATGCCGACGGGCGGGCCGACCGCGCCGGCGACCTCGGCGAGCGCGGCGGTGGTCAGGTCGGCGAGCTGGTCGATGGTCCGTGCCGAGCCGAGCGCCGGGACGTCACAGACGATCCGCTGGTTGAAGATCGTCTCCCCGGCGAGGTCGGTGACCACGGCGCCGACATGGCCGACGTGCACGTCGAGCCCGATGCCGGACACGCTGGTCGGGCGCAGGTCGACGAGTTGGCCGGGGCGGCCCTGGCCGCCGGCGGACACGCCGGCGGAGTGCACCAGCCCGCGCAGTTCCAGGTCGCTGACCAGGCTGGAGACGGTCGCCTTCGACAGCCCGGAGCGGACGGCGAGCTGCGCTCGGGACAGGGCGCCGTGCTCTCTGAGGGTGCGCACGAGCAGCGCGAGGTTCCCTCGACGCAGACCAGCTTGGTCAGCAGGGCGGCTATGGCCCACCGGCGCTCCACTTCGTTGAGTGCCCGATCGAAAGTCGGTGCTTCAACTCACAGGGAAGCGTCTCCTAGCGCCCACAACGGACGCAATACCCCAATTGGCGCAACATCAAGATCGATCTTTTGGATTCAATCGGCAAAAGTAGTGCTGGTTCCACACGAAGTGACGAGATTCAGTCAGGAGCGTCTGGACGCGCGTCGGCCGCGCAGGATCACCCGGACCGCCCGACCACCCGCCGGTGACCGACAGCAAGGCCCCATCGGCTCGCGTCACCGGCGGCGCCAAGGCCGATCGCCCGACCGCGCACCTGGACAACCGACAGCGAGCAGCGCCCGCTCAGTTCACGGCGAACGCCCGGTCGGTCGCCGACCACGCCGCGCCGGTGACCCCCGCCAGGTCCCCCAGCTCCGAGAGCACGATCGGCAGGTTCCCGGTCGCCAGCGGCAGCGACCGGCGGTACACCGAACTGCGCACCTCCGCCAGCAGCGGATGCCCGAGCCGGGACACCCCACCACCGATCACGACCATCCCCGGGTTCAGGAAGCTGACCAGCGAGGCCACCACATGCCCGAGCCGCCGCCCGCCCTCGCGCACCAGGTTGGCCGCGGCGAAGTCGCCGGCCACCGCCGCCTCGCCGACGTCCTGCGCGGTCAGCCTGCCGCCGTGCTCCAACGCCTCGGCCAGCATCGTCGACCGGCCCGACCTGGCCAGCGTCATCGCGTCCCGCGCCAGTGCCGCGCCGCCGAAGTACGCCTCGAGGCAGCCGACCTCACCGCACGCGCACGCCGGCCCGTAGTCATCGAGCCGGATGTGCCCGATGTCCCCGGCGGTGCCGGCGACCCCTCGGTACACCTTCCCGCCGAGCACGATCCCGCAGCCGATCCCGGTGCCCACCTTCACGAAGATCAGGTCGTCCAGCGACCGGGCGACGCCGGCGTGCCGCTCGCCAAGCGCCATCACGTTCACGTCGTTGTCCACGGTCACCGGGCAGCCCCACTTCCCGGCGAGCTCGTCGCGCACGGGGTAGCGGTCCCAGCCGGGCATGATCGGCGGCGCGACCGGCATGCCGTCGCGGAAGCTGACCGGGCCGGGCAGCCCGATGCCGGCACCGACCAGCCTGCCGGGCACCTTGTCCAGCACCTGACCGGCGAGTTCGACCACCAGCCCGAGCACCGGTGTCGGCCCGAGGCGCACCTCGCAGTCCTCGCTCTGGCTGGCCAGCACCTCGCAGCGCCCGTCGGTGATCGCCACGTTGACCGACGTCGCGCCGACGTCGGCGGCGACGAACCGGAGATCGTCGGCGAGGTGCACGAGCGTCGAGCGGCGCCCGCCCCGGCTGGCCGCCGGCCCGCCGATCTCCACCAGACCCGTGTCGACCAGCCGAGACAGCTCGCCGGCGAGCTTGGCTCGCGGTAGTTCCAACCGTTCGCCGAGAGCGACTCTCGACATCGGACCTTCGTCGCGGAGCAGAGCCAGCAGCCGCGACTGCTGACGGGATCGGGCCCCTTGCTGCTGTCCGGCACCCTGCGCATTCATGGCCGTCTCCCTGGAGAACTGTTTCTCGTCCAATTTATCCCTAGGGCGGCATTGGTCGTCGTAAACTTCGGCACCCCGCGTCCCCGGTCCCCCCTTGGCCGCGGTGTGCAGAGTCACTTCTATCCGATGGAGTTGAGCATGGCGGCGAAGTTCGAGATCTACACCGACGCGCGCGGCGAGTTCCGTTTCCGGCTCAAGGCCGGCAACGGTGAGATCGTCGCGACCGGTGAGGGATACAAGAGCAAGGACGGCGTGCTCAAGGGCGTCGACGCGGTGAAGCGGGCCGCGGCCGACGCTGAGGTCGATGACAAGACGGGTGACAAGGCAAACGCCTAACCCTCTAAAGAGTTAACCCGAAGGGGGCTTGTCAGCGTTGCACAACACAATGCGCGCCGGTCAAGCCCCCTTCGTGCGACCCCAAGCCAACGGTGGAGGGTCGGCGCGAGCGGCGACGGCGTCTGGCCCTAGGCTGGACCCCGTGCGTCACGCAACCGTCAGGTTCGTTCCCGCCTTCGTCGTGTCGCTGCTTGCCCTGGTCATAGCCGCGCTGGTCACCGCTCCGGCGGCTGCGGCGGGGTCGAGGCAGGCGCGTGGGGCCCAGCCTGGTGCCGACGAGCAGCAGGGCGCTTGTCAGGCCCGCCAGCTGCCACCGCCACCCATCGACACGTCCGAGGAGCCCGCGCCGGGGAGCCCGAGTCCGGAGCCCCTCCCCATCCCGGGTGACCCAGTTGGTGGCGCACGAATGGGTGATTGCGGCATCGTGCAACCGGAGGGCGCGCCTGCGCCGCCCGCCGGGATCAACGCCGCCACCTGGGTGATCGCGGACCTGGACAGCGGGGATGTGTTGGCCGCCAAGGACCCGCACGCCCGCGAGCGGCCGGCGTCGCTGATCAAGAACCTGCTGGCCATCGTGGTGATCCGCGAGCTGCGCCCGGAGACCAAGGTCGTCGGCACGCAGGAGGACGCGAACCAGGAAGGCACCCGGGTCGGCATCGGCCCCGGCGGCCAGTACACCGTCGACCAGCTGCTGCACGCGCTGATCATGCGCTCGGGCAACGACGCCGCGCACGCGCTGGCCCGCGCGCTCGGCGGGGTCGGGGTCGCGCTGGAGAAGATGAACGCGGTGGCCAGCGAGCTCGGCGCGCTCGACACCAGGGCCGCGACCCCGTCCGGACTGGATGGCCCGGGGATGACGACCTCGGCCTACGACCAGAGCCTGATCTTCCGCGCCGCGATGAAGTACGAGGAGTACGCCGACGCGGCGCAGACGAAGTCGATGGACTTCCCCGGCCACGGCGGCAAGGGCAGCTTCCAGATCTGGAACGACAACGACCTGCTGACCAGCTACGACGGTTTCCTCGGGGGAAAGACCGGGTTCACCGACGACGCCCGGCACACCTATGTCGGCGGCGCGGAGCGCGACGGGCGCAAACTCGCGGTGGTGCTGCTGCGCGGCGAACGCAACCCGGAGCCGATGGCCGAGCAGGGTCGCAAACTGCTCGACTACGGCTTCGGCCTCGCGGCGACCGACATCCGTCCGGTCGGCCAACTGGTCGACAAGGCCCCGGATGCCCAACCCAAGCCGGACCCGAGCCCGGACGAGGAGCCGTCGAGCAACAAGATCCGCCAGCCGGTGGACGAGGCCGCGGCCACCACCCAGGCCGACCCGGAACGCTCGGCGTTCGGCAACGTCGGCCTGCCGCTCGTGGCACTGGCCGGCGTCGGCGTGCTGGTGGTCGCGGCGATGTGGCTGCGCCGCCGCCGCGCCCGCCTGGCCCGAGCCAACCGCACCGCCGGCTGACCTCGCCAACCCCCCGCGAGTGCGTGCGATAGCAAACACGCCTGGGCAAGCACCACCACACCCGGCAAGGGGGACCCCTTGCTTTAACGGTACTGGTTGGCACCGACAGTTCTGGCGCGCGGAGCCCCGGTCACGAGGACTCGCTGACTGACGCGGACCCGTTGGCCGACAGCGCTCGTCGTTCCTCCGTGCGCAGCCAGAACGCCGACGCGATGATCACGAAGCCGCAGAACAGCACCAGGGTCCCCGGCCAGGACATGCCGACCAGCCACGCCAACGCGACCGCCACCACCAACAGGCCCCACGCGGCCAGCACCCACCGAGGAAGCCGCCGGCGCAGGACGAGGACCGCCACCCCGGTCCCGCCGACGACAACTATCCGCCAGTACTCGCCGAGCAACTCCCACACCATCGGCACGCTCCCTTCACGGAACCCACCCAACCCGAACCGTACTCAGGATCGGCGCCACAGGAAGCCGGCCACCGCGCCCATGCCGACCAACTTCAGCGCGTCCCGCACGCCCGGCCCCTGGCGCACCAGCAGCACCGGCCGGATCACCGCCGGCGGCGGCGGTTGTGGCACCGGCGCCAGGAGGTTCTCCTTCGCCGTCGCCGTCCACGCGGTGATGAACAACAGGAACCTGGACACCAGGTTGGCGAACACCAGCAAACCGATGGTCGACCCGAAAACCGAGCCCGCCGGTGAGTCGAGGACCGTTCCCAGATAAACCGTGAACACCTGCTTCAGCACCTCGAACCCGACCGCGGCGAGCGCCGCGCCGCGCACCGCGGATTTCACACTCACCCGTTGTCTCGGCAACCGCGAAATCACCCACAGGAACACCACCCAGTTCGCCAGTAAGCCCAACGCAACCGTGGCCACGCCCAACAGGAACAGCGCCCACGCGTCGTCGTCCAGACCGACCCAGCTCAGTAATGCCGAGCCGAACCCGGTCCCCACCGCGGTCAGTCCGAACGAGACCGCGAGCGCCAAACCCAGTCCCAGCAAGGAAAGCAGGTCCGACAACGCGGTCTTCAGAAACGGCCGATCCTGCTGGCGTTCCTGCCCCCACTGCGCGGTCAGCGCGTCCCGCAGGTTGCTCATCCAGCCGAGCCCGGAATACACCGCCGCCAGCAACCCGATCACCCCGACCGCGTTGCGCTGCTCGATCGACGCGTCCACGATCTTGTTGATCGTCGGCGCCAGTCCGGACGGCACCGCGTCCTCGATTCCGGTTTTCAGTTCCGCCAACTGCGCCGAATTCCCGGCAAGCACGAAACCCGCGACCGCGAACGCGATCATCAGCAACGGAAAAATCGACAGCACACTGAAATACGTGATCGCCGCCGCGTAATGGTTGCCATTCCGCTCGCTGAACGCCATACCCGCCCGGACCAGATGGTCCAGCCACGGTCGTTTGGCCCGCTGCCTGGTCAGAAACGACTCGTTGTCTCCCACGGGCAAACGCTATCCCGGGGCGTGGTCACCCCGCAGAACCAACAGCCAACCTCAACCGGCGGTCGGCGCGACCAGCCCCAGCCGGTCATAGGCGCTGGCCAGCGTCACCGACGCCACCTCGCGCGCCCGCTCCGCCCCGCGCGCAAGGATCTTGTCCAGCTCGGCCGGGTCGTCCAGGTAGGACCGCACCCGCTCCTGCACCGGCGTGACGAACTCGACCAGCGCCTCGCCGACTGCCTTCTTCAGGTCGCCGTAGCCCTTGCCGGCGAACTCACCGGCCAGCTCGGCCAGCGGCCGGCCGGCCAGCGCGGAGTAGATCGCCAGCAGGTTCGACACCCCGGGCTTGTGCTCCGGGTCGTAGACGATCTCCCGGCCGGTGTCGGTCACCGCGGAGCGGATCTTCTTCACCGACACCTTCTGCTCGTCCAGCAGCTCGATGATCCCGCCGGGCGACGAGGACGACTTGCTCATCTTCGCGCTCGGGTCCTGCAGGTCGTAGATCTTGGCCGCGTCCTTGACGATGTAGGGCTCCGGCAGCCGGAACGTCGTGCCGTAGCGGGCGTTGAACCGCTGCGCCAGGTCGCGGGTCAGCTCGAGATGCTGGCGCTGGTCCTCGCCGACGGGCACGAAGGCGGCCTGGTAGGCCAGGATGTCCGCGGCCTGCAACGCCGGGTAGCCGAACAGCCCGAGGCTGATCCGCTCGGCCTGCTGCTTGGCCGACTTGTCCTTGAACTGCGTCATCCGGCTGGCCTCGCCGAACCCGGTCAGGCACTGCATCACCCAGCCGAGCTGCGCGTGCTCTGGCACATGGCTCTGCACGAACAGCGTCGCCCGCTCCGGGTCGATGCCCAGCGCGAGCAGCTGCGCGGCCGACACCCTGGTCCGTCTGCGCAACAGCTCGGGATCGTGGTCGACGGTGATCGCGTGCAGGTCGACGACGCAGTAGAACGTGTCGTGGGTGTCCTGCATGGCCGCCCACTGGCGGATCGCACCCAGATAGTTGCCGAGGTGGAACGAGTCACCGGTCGGCTGGATGCCGGACAGGACCCGGGGGCGCTGCTCTGGTTGCGTCGACACGTGCCGGATTCTCCCAGAACCGCCTGACCGGACGTCGGTCAGGCCACGCGCTCGCCGGCGGCCGTCTCGATCGGCTCCGTGGCCTCCAGCACCGGCAGCGTGCCGCTCGGGTCCACCGGGATGGCGACCGTCGCGGCGGTGATCTCCCGACGCCGGTGCCGCAGCAGGCCGATGACCAGACCGCCGAAGCCGAGCACGACCGCGGCGATGCCGACCGGGCCGAGCAGCCCGAAGGACACGCTCGTCGCGGCGACGTCGTCATCCGCGAGGGTGGCCGCCGCCGCGCCCTGCGCCGCGGTGACCAGCGCGACGGGGACCAGGACCACGACAAGAACCAGCTTGCTCGCCATCGCCGCCGTGCGGGCCGCGACCGGGGCAACTCGGTTGCGCACTGGTGCGCCTCCTGCGCTCATCACCGTCGTAGTACCCCCGATAGGGGCACTTGGGGCCAGATACCTACTGACTGTGCAATCCAGATGGGCTGCGTTAGTCCGATCGGTACTGCGCGAGGGAGCGTAACCCCTCTGTAGGTGAGACGTCACGCGGGGGGCTGTGGTTCAGCCCACAGGCCAACTTGTGCCGAACTTCCTGCGCTGGTCAGGGTGCCGGGCGCAGCCAACCGCGCCGCTCGCCCTCGTCGAGGATCGCCGTCGCCGCCTGTCCAAGCGCCGCCGACGCGTCCCCGATGGTCGACTTCCTGGCCCGCACGTCGACGGCGGTGATGCCCGGCGTCCGCCAGGTCCCGCCGCGGGCCATCCAGTTGAGCAACAGCGGCTCGAGCCGGTCCATCGCCTTGGCGAACCGCGCCTCGGCGGTCTGCCGCGCCTCGAACTCGTCCCACAGCGCGCGCAGCGACCCGGCCTGGTCGGCGGGCAGCAGCCCGAACAGCCGCTGCGCGGCCGCCTGCTCGCGGGCGACCTGGCTGAGCGCGCCGACGCTGTCGTAGAGCGGGGTGTCCCCGGCGTAGATCTCCACCAGGTCGTGCACCACCACCAGCTGCACGGTCCGGCCGACGTCGATCGGCTCGTCGGCGTACTCGGCCAGCAGGATCACCATCAGCGCCAGGTGCCAGGAGTGCTCGGCGTCGTTCTCCCGCCGCCGCGCGGCCACCAGCGGCGACTGCCGCAGCACGGTCTTGAGCCGGTCGACCTCGACGAGGAAACCCAACTGCGCGGCGAGCCGCTCGTCGAGTGCGGCCGGCAGCGGGTTGTCTTCGATGAGCAGCGAGTCGTCCACGCCCGGACCCTCTCAACCGGACCAACGGCACAGCAAGCGATTAGTCCACGGGCCATGGCGGGCTAGGCTCAGCGCATGCCGCCAGGCCAGAGCACGCGACGGGTGACGGTGCTCGGCAGCTGCGCGTCCTGGCCGGAGCCCGGCCGCGCGTGCAGCGGGTTCCTCGTCGAGTACGACGGCTTCCGGGTAGTGCTCGACCTCGGGTTCGCGACCCTGCCCCGACTGCTGGCGCACTGCCCCAACGGCGCGGTGGACGCGGTCGTGATCACCCACGCGCACACCGACCACTGCGTCGACCTCAACGGCCTGCTGCGGGTGCGCCACTACGGCGAGCGCACCCACGAGCGGATCCCCCTGCTGTGCCCGCCGGGGGTCGCCGACCTGGTCGACGCGCTGGAACCCAGGCCACGGCTGGCCGAGCTGTTCGACGTGCGGGCGCTGCCCGGCACCCACCGGATCGGGCCGTTCCAGGTCACCGGGCTGGCCCTGCCCCACCATGTGCCGGCCAGCGGCGTGCGGCTCAGCACCCCCGCCATGACGATCGCCTACACCGGCGACACCGGCCCCCACGAGAACCTCGCCGAGCTTGGCCTGCGGGCGGACCTGTTCATCGTGGAGGCCACCCTGCAGGGAGACCACACCAGCGAGCACCTGCTGTCCGCGCGCCAGGCCGGCCGCTGGGCCACCGCGGCGGGCGCGCGCCGGCTGCTGCTCACCCACTTCTGGCCGGGCAGCGACCGCGGGGTGTCCCTCGCCGAGGCGGCGACGACCTTCGACGGGGAGACGATCGCCGCCGAGGAAGGGCTGACGATCGAGCTCTGAGTGCCGCGTTCAGCCGCAGTCGCGGCCCGGCATGGTCCTGACGAAGTCGACCGAGACCCAGCGGCCATCGCCGAGCTTGCGGAAACCGTTCTCCACGACCTTGTCCGCGTCCGACTCCTCGCCCTGGGCGAGTTGGTCGACCACGTTGGCCTCGTCCTTCACCGGCGCCGACCGCACGTTCAGTCCGTCCACAGTGGACGAAATGCGGCACTCGGCGGCGGCGGGGGCCGGCTGGGTGTCGCCGTCGGCCCGTTGCTCGGAGCCCTGCACGTAGATGACATAGAGACCGACCGCGATCACCAACGCGATCAGCGTGCGCTTGCCGCTCCACTTGATCTTCAGCAGCTTCATGGGACCGCTCCCAACATGAGCGTCGTCAGCGCCTGTCCCCCAGATATAACCCAGGTAGCTCGAGTTGGGAACGAGCCCCGTTCGGAACCACTCGCACGGGCGAGTCGACACCACGTTCTGTCAGCGCACGTGCAAATGCACCGAGCGGCGGCCACCATGAGGTGACCGCCGCTCGGGTATGACCGGGATCGTCAGCCGGCCATCTTCTTCTGCAGGTTCTCGTCGAGCGTGGCCAGGAACTGCTCAGTGGTCTGGAACTCCTGGTCCTTGCCGACCAGCAGCGCCAGGTCCTTGGTCATCTTGCCGCTCTCCACGGTCTCGATGATCACCTGTTCCAGCGTGTGCGCGAACCCGGACACCTCCGGCGTGCTGTCCTGCCGGCCGCGCGCGTCCAGGCCGCGGGTCCAGGCGAAGATCGACGCGATCGGGTTGGTCGAGGTCGGCTTGCCGGCCTGGTGCTGGCGGAAGTGCCTGGTCACCGTGCCGTGCGCGGCCTCGGCCTCAACCTTGCCGTCGGGCGTCATCAGCACCGAGGTCATCAGGCCGAGCGAGCCGAAGCCCTGCGCGACCGTGTCGGACTGGACGTCGCCGTCGTAGTTCTTGCACGCCCAGACGTAGCCGCCCTCCCACTTGAGCGCCGCGGCGACCATGTCGTCGATCAGCCGGTGCTCGTAGGTGATGCCCTTGGCGTCGAACTCCGCCTTGAACTCGGCGTCGAAGATCTCCTGGAACACGTCCTTGAACATGCCGTCGTAGGCCTTGAGGATGGTGTTCTTGGTCGACAGGTAGACCGGGTAGCCGCGGTCGAGGCCGTAGCGCATCGACGCCCGCGCGAAGTCCTCGATGGACTTGCGGTAGTTGTACATGCCGACCGCGACGCCACCGCCCTCCGGGAAGTTGGCGACCTCGAACTCCATCGGCTCACTGCCGTCGGCCGGGGTGTAGCTGATGGTCAGCGTGCCGGGACCGGGCACCTTGAAGTCGGTGGCCTTGTACTGGTCGCCGTGGGCGTGCCGGCCGATGATGATCGGCTTGGTCCAGCCGGGCACCAGTCGCGGGATGTTGGAGATGACGATGGGCTCCCGGAAGATCACGCCGCCCAGGATGTTGCGGATCGTGCCGTTGGGGCTGCGCCACATCTTCTTCAGGCCGAACTCCTCGACCCGCGCCTCGTCCGGGGTGATGGTGGCGCACTTGACGCCGACCCCGTGCTTGCCGATGGCGTGCGCGGCGTCCACCGTGACCTGGTCGTCGGTGGCGTCCCGGTGCTCCATGCCCAGGTCGTAGTAGTCCAGGTTGATGTCCAGGTACGGATGGATCAACTTGTCCTTGATGAACTGCCAGATGATGCGGGTCATCTCGTCGCCGTCCAACTCGACGACCGTCCCCTGAACCTTGATCTTGGCCATGTGCCGGGATGCTCCTCTCGCGTCTTCATCGCGCGCGTGTGTTCGCCTGCTTAGCCCACCCAAACGGTACACGCGTACTGCTATGGGTGGGCTCCGGGTCAGGCCAACCCGGCGACCGCGGCGATGATCCGCTGGGTGATCGCCGGCTGCTCGGCCCCGCCCATGTGCAGCGTGTTGACCGAGAACACCACCCGGCGCGACAGGTCGCGGGTGGCCGCCATGCCGTTGTTGTAGCCGGGCCGGTCGCCGGTCTTGCCCCAGAAGACGAGCTCGCCGACCGGGAAGCGGCCAAGGCCGAGCCCGAACTGGGCCGGCACGTCGTTGGCCGGGTCGTCGTCGCCGTCGAAGGCCGGCACCCTCGGCACGTCGAACAGCAGCGCGGTCTGCGCCGGCGGGAGCAGCCTGCCGGACATCAGCGCGGTGAGGAACCGCTCCAGGTCGGGCGCGTTGGAGATCATCTCCGCGGCGGCCCACTGGAAGGTGGGGTCGGCCTCGGTGATGTCCACGTACTCGCCGTCGAGCAGCTCGTACCCCTTGGCGTGCGGGCCGTGGACGTGCCGGTCGCGGCCGGGGACGGTGGTCGCGGACAGGTGCAGCGGCCGGAGCACGTGGTCGCGGATGGCCTCGCCGTACGGGCGGCCGGTGACCCGCTCGATCACCACGCCGAGCACCAGGTAGTCGATGTTGCCGTAGTGCTGCCTGGTCCCCGGCGCGAACAGTGGGTCGCGGCCGGTGAAGGCGAGGTCGAGCAGCTCGTCGGGGCTCCAGGTGCGGAAGCGGTTCGCCAGGAACCAGGTCGGGTCCTTGTGGGCGATGTCGATGCCGGGCAGCCCGGAGGTGTAGTTCACGAGTTGGCGCACGGTGATCGCCGGGTAGTGCGCCGGCAGCGTGCCCGGCAGGTAGCTCTGGACGGTCCGGTCGAGGTCGAGCCGGCCGATGGCGACCAGGCCGAGCGCGGCGGTCGCGGTGAACGTCTTGGTCATGCTGCCGATGCGGAACCGGCCGTCGGCCGGCACCGGCGCGCCGGTGTGGATGTTCGCGACGCCGGCGGTCGCCCGCCAGGTGCCGGCGTGGTCGCGGATCCGGACGAGGGCACCGCTGGCCTCGTCGTCGGGCAACCCGGCGATCGCGGCGCGCACGTCGCCGCGGTCGATCGGCGGGAGGTCCTCGGCCACCGCCGGGCCGGTGGCGGTGGCCAGGAGGGCCGCGGTCGCGGCCAGGACGGTGAACTGCTGCCAAACTCTCATGCGGCCGACTCAAACAGCCGCCGGCGCTCCCGCCATCCGGCACAAACCCTGACCCGACCCCTGATCATGGTCGGGGGTCGGCCCACTCCTTCGCCAGCATGGCGTACACGATCTCGTCCGCCCACTCGCCCTTGATCTGCGCGTTCTGCACGAAGTGGGCCTCGCGGCGCAGCCCGAGCTTGGCCATCAGCCGCGCCGAGGCGGTGTTGGAGCCGGCGCACCTGCCGATGATCCGGTGCAGGCCAAGGCCGTCGAAGCCCAGCCGCAGCATCTCCACCGCCGCCTCGCGGGCATAGCCGTGGCCGTGGTGGTCCGGGTGGAACACGAAACCGAACTCGCCCTGACGGTCGCTCTCGGACAGCCACGCCAGGTTGACCTCGCCGACCAGCTCGCCGGTCTCCCGGAGCACCACCGCGAGCACCAGGATGTCCCCGGCGCGCGCCAGCGTGGTGACCGTGCGGCGGCGGGCGAGCACCTCGGCGGTCGCCGCCAGGTCGCGCGGGTCGTTGAGCAGGTAGCGGGCCACCTCGGGCAGCTTCTGGTACGCGTGCAGCGCGTCGAGGTCGCGCTCGGCGAAGGGACGCAGGGTCAGGCGGACGGTCTCGATCGGGTAATCAGGTCGGAGCACACCCGTCAACGTAGCCGGAGCTAGCGCGGCAGGTACTGCAGCCGGCGCTGCCGCCGGTTGCGCGCCAGCACGTTCCTGGTCGCCCGGACCGAAAGCGAACCGACCAGCAGGAAGGTCAGGAGCTTCATGCCTTCCAGGATGAGCGGCCGGGCTCGGAAAGTCGTCAGCGTCGGCGAGACTTCCGCGATGCGCCGACAGCGGTAGTTCCACCAGGCAACGTACTCTCCCCGGCGTAGCCGGCGGGCCGTGCCATGATGACCGCATGGCGACCTGGTTGACCACCGACTCCGAGGCCAACGAGCTGCTCGACCGCGAGCCGCTGGCGCTGCTCATCGGCATGTTGCTCGACCAGCAGGTGCCGGTCGAGACCGCGTTCGCCGGGCCGAGGAAGATCCACGACCGGATCGGGTCGCTGGACGCGCGGACCATCGCCGAGTACGACCAGGACGAGTTCGTCGCGCTGTGCTCAACGCCGCCGGCGATCCACCGGTTCCCCGGCTCGATGGCCAAGCGGATCCAGGCGCTGTGCCACGGGCTGGTCGACGCCTACGACGGCGACGCCGAGGCGGTCTGGACCGCCGGCAAGCCAACGGGCGCCGAGGTGCTCAAGCGGCTCAAGGGCCTGCCCGGCTTCGGCGAGGCGAAGGCCAAGATCTTTCTCGCGCTGCTCGGCAAGCAGCGCGGACTCACCGCGACCGGCTGGCGGCAGGCGGCGGGCGACTACGCGACGAAGGGTACGTACCGCTCCGTAGCCGACATCACCGACCAGGCATCGCTGCTCGAGGTGCGGGCATACAAGAAGGAAATGAAAGCCGCCGCCAAGGCAGCCAAAAACTGATCTAGCCGAGCAAGATCGGCGACCAGACGTTTCTTGATCTGGTTGGTTTGTTTCAGCGCGCGCAGGGTAACGAACCCCACTCTTGTTTGACTCGGGCGACCGCGTGTGTTTAGCGTTCCGGCGGGTCCCCCGAGGGTGAACAGGGGGAACTCAGTGCTGAAACGCCAGATAGGGAACGAGTGAATAAGACCTCCATCCGGCGTGGCCGGACGCTGTCCATTCGCGCGCGCGTGCTCTCGATCGCACTCGTGCCGTGTTTCGTATTCCTGCTCGCCGGGGCCGGCGGTGCCGGATATCTGATCTATGACGCGGCCAGCACCCGCAACTATTTCACCCTCGCCAGCGACGCCCAACGGGCCGCGCTCCCACTGATCATGGCCCTCGAGGAGGAGCGCCGGCTCACGCTGCGTAACCTCGCCAGCCTCGGCACGTACCAGTCCGCGCTGCTCCAGCAGCGCCAGCAGACCGACGGGTTGGTCGATCCGGTCCGCAGCACGCTCGGCGAGCTGTCCGACGTGGCGCCCGAGTCGGTGCGCCAGGCCGCGGGCGATGTCACCACGCTGATGACCCAGCTGCCCCAGCTGCGTACCAGGGTGGACGACAACCAGGTCAGCGTGAACGACTCGTTCACCTTCTACAACAGCGTCATCGACCGCTTCATCGACGGCGCCCAGGGCCTGGCCCAGTTCGGCCCGGACGCCGAGTCGGTGCACCAGCTCGGCGTCACCACCGGGCCGCTGCTCACCTCGGTCGACCAGATGCTCCGGGCCGACGCGCTGGCCTCGGCGAACACCGCCGGCGGTGGCCTGAGCCGGGCCAACTACCGCCAGTACCAGGGCCTGATCAACTCCTATCACCTGCAGCTGGAAAAGACCATGACGCTGGCCGAGCCGGCAGTACAGGAGCGCTACGCCCAGCTCAAGGAGACCCCGGCCTGGCAGCGGCTGGTCGAGGTGGAGAACACCCTGCTCGGCGGCGGGTCCCAGATCCCGATCAGCGAGGACCTGTGGCGGGCCGCGGCCCGCGACGTCGGCGCCGAGCTGATGGCCATGCTCACCACCCAGGCCAGGGCCACCATCGCGAGCGCGGTGGACCGGCTGGACACCGCGCTGACCCAGGCGATCATCGCCGGCGCGGTGGTGCTGCTGCTGGCCGCGACCCTGTTCGTCTTCGCGCTGCGGCTGTCCCGCAGGCTCATCATGCGCCTCACCCGGCTGCGTACCGAGACCCTCGACCTCGCCGACGTCAGGCTCCCCCAGCTGGTGCGGAAGGTGCGCACCGGCGCGGAGATCACCGTCGAGGACTCGGTGCGGCTGGTCGACCACGGCCGCGACGAGCTCGGCGAGGTGGCCGAGGCGTTCAACAAGGCCCAGCACACCGCCGTCAACGCCGCCGTGCAGGAGGCGCGGACCAGGGAGGGCACCAACGCGGTCTTCCTCAACATCGCCCGCCGCAGCCAGGTCATCGTGCACCGCCAGCTCAAGGTGCTCGACGAGGCCGAGCGCCGGCAGGAGGATCCCGAGCAGCTGGAGATGCTCTTCCAGCTCGACCACCTGTCCACCAGGGCCAGGCGCAACGCGGAGAACCTGATCATCCTGGGCGGCGGCCAGCCGGGTCGCCGGTGGCGCAACCCGGTCAGCCTGACCGAGCTGGCCAGAGGGGCCGCCGCCGAGACCGAGGACTTCGCCCGGGTCAAGATCGCCAAGCTGCCGCCGGTCGCGGTGAACGGGCCGGTCGTCGGTGACCTGGTGCACCTGCTGGCCGAGCTGCTCGACAACGCGTCCTCGTTCTCCCCGCCGGACTCGCGGGTGGACGTGCGGGGCAACGTCGTCGGCCGGGGTGTCGTGCTGGAGATCGAGGACCAGGGCGTCGGCATGGCGGGCGAGGCGGCGGACGCGTTCAACGAGATGCTCCACAGCCCGCCCGACTTCGGCATCATGGCGCTGTCCGACGAACCGCGTCTCGGCCTGTTCGTGGTGGCCAGGCTGGCCGGGCGGCACGGGATCTCGGTCACCCTGCGCGAGTCGGCCTACGGCGGCACCCGGGCGATCGTGCTGGTCCGCACCGAACTGCTGACCGACGTGCCGGCCGACGACCAGCCGGCCCCGGCCAGTCAGCCCGCTCCGGCCGACCAGCCGACCGAGTACCTGCCGGCGCCACCGGCAGGCCCGCCCGTGCTGTCCTCGTTCCGCCAGACGCTGCCGGAGTTCCCGGTGGTCCAGGCCGCGCCGGGAGAGAACCTGTTCCGCCCACAGCGCCCGATCGACGAGCAGCCGGCGCCGAGTCCCCGACCGCCGGCACCGCCAGCACCGTCCTCGGCCACCGAGGCAGGGCGGGCACCGAACGGGACCGGGTCAGCCGGCGGGCAGCGGCGGGCGCCGAACGGAACCAGCGCGACCAGCGAGACCGGGCAGACGAACGGCACGCGAGCAGACCACGAGACCGGTGCGCGGGCCGCCAGCGAGCAGACCGGGCAGGCACCGAACGGGACGCCTGCGAACGGCAGGCCGCCGCTGCCGCAACGGCGGCGCCAGCAGAACCTCGCGCCGCAACTGCGGGAGGAGCCGGACCAGGAACCGACCTGGCCAGAGCGCGAGGCCGCCGACGACACCCCGGACGCGGCCCGCAGCCGGCTCTCCGCGTTCGTGCACGGCACGCGGCGGGCCCGCGAGCAGCCTGGTTTCGACGAGACGAACGGGAACGGAGTGCGCCATGGCCAGCACCGCGCTGAATGAGCTGGACTGGTTGCTCGACGAGCTGGTCAAGCGGGTGACCGGAGCCGACCGGGCGGTCGTGCTCTCCTCCGACGGGTTGCTCATCGGCAAGTCGTCCGGCCTCGATGACGCCGACGCCGAGCACCTCTCGGCGGTGGCCTCGGCCTTCCAGAGCCTGGCCAGGGGCACCGGCCGGCACTTCGGCGGCGGCGAGGTGCGCCAGACGCTGGTCGAGATGGACCACGCGTTCCTGTTCGTCACCGCCGCCGGGCAGGGCGCCTGCCTCGCGCTGCTGGCCGACGAGTCGGTGGACATCGGGATGATCGCCTACGAGATGAACCTCATGGTCAAGCGAGTCGGCGCGGTGCTCACCGCCAAGCCGCGCGAGCCAGCGGTCCGACCGGTGCCATGACCGCGCACCAGGACCAGGAGGCGTGGTTCGACGACGCGGCCGGCCCGCTGGTCCGGCCCTACGCCGTCACCGGCGGGCGGACCAGGGCGGACACGATCGGCCTTGACCTGATCACGCTCGTGGTCGCGGTGCGCGAGCCGGCGGGCCATCTGGAGCCGGAGTCGGTGCGCATCCTGCGGGTCTGCCAGCAGCCGATCTCGGTGGTCGAGGTCGCCGCGCACGTCAACCTGCCGTTGCAAGTGGTGAAGGTGCTGCTCAGTGACCTGATCACGCAGAACCTGGTGATCTACCGGTCGGCCGGCCAGCAGGCGGAAACCCCCAGCCCACAAGTACTCCAGGCGGTTCTCGATGGCATCCGGAAGCTCTGAACGCAACGTCACCGCGACGGCGGTGAAGATCGTCGTCGCGGGCGGGTTCGGGGTCGGCAAGACCACGATGGTCGGGTCGGTCAGCGAGATCGCGCCGTTGCGCACCGAGGAGCTGATCACCGAGGCGTCCGCGGGCGTGGACGACCTGGCCGGCGTGGAGCGCAAGCACACGACGACGGTGGCGCTGGACTTCGGCCGGATCACGATCAACCCGCAGCTGATCCTCTACCTGTTCGGCACCCCGGGGCAGAACCGGTTCTGGTTCATGTGGGACGAGCTGGCCAAGGGCGCGCTCGGCGCGGTCGTGCTGGCCGACACCCGACGGTTGGACAGCTGCTTCCCGGCGGTCGACTTCTTCGAGGGCCGGGGGGTGCCGTTCATCGTGGCGGTCAACTGCTTCGCCGACGCCTACGACTACACCGTCGAGGAGGTCCGCGCGGCGCTGGACCTCGACCAGCGGGTGCCGGTGCTGCTCTGCGACGCCCGCGACCGGGAGTCGACCAAGCAGGTGCTGATCACGATGATGCAGTACGTGCTGGCCGAGTCCCGGCTCGCCGGCGCCCACTGAGGAAACCCGCTGAGGAAACCCGGCCGCGGTCAGGGTTTGCGGGCCACCGCGGCCGCGCTGCACTGTTCGACCTGGTTGAGGGGGCGCAGCTTGGGGCCGTCCGGCCACCACAGGTCGCTGAGCTCCCAGCCCGCCGGCTTGCCGGGCGCGGGCGGCACCAACTCGAGGCCGGGCAGGAACTCCGCCAGCTGGGCGCGGGTGCGGAACATGCCCGAGCCCATCGGGCTGTGTACGAAGACCTCCTCCATCTTCCTGGCCAGCGCGCTGTGCTCGGGGGTCTCCGGGTCGAAGAAATGCGAGATCGCCACGAAACTGCCCGCCGGCAGGCCGTCGACGTATTCCCGCATCAGGTCGCCGCCGTCGTCGTCCGTGTAATGGTGCAGCGTGCCCACCTGCAACAACCCGACCGGCTTGGTGAAGTCGATGTATTTGCGCACGAGCTCGTGGTTGAGCACCTCCGCCGGCCGGAAGATATCCGCCGAGACGAAATGCGTGTAGTCGTTCTCGGTCAGCAGTGCCTGGCCGTGCGCGATCACCACCGGGTCGTTGTCCACGTAGACCACACGCGCGTCCGGCGCCACCCGCTGGGCGATCTGGTGGGTGTTCTCCGCGGTCGGCAGCCCGGAGCCGCAGTCGATGAACTGCCGGATCGCGCCCTGGTCGGCGAGAAAACGGACCGCCCTGGTGAGGAAGTTCCGGTTCGACCACGCCAGGTCGTTCACCTCCGGCGCCACCCGCCGAACCTGCGCCAGCACCTCACGGTCGATCTCGTAGTTGTCCTTGCCCCCCAACGCCGCGTCGTACACCCTGGCGATGCTCGCCCTGGTCGCGTCGACCCCGACGGGGACAGAACTCGGCGCCGCGTACTGGGAACCGGCCTCGGACATCGCTTACCTCGCAACCCGACGAACTGCAGTGGTGGTTCCCGCCAGCCTAGTGACGCCCGCCCGCCCGCCACCAGTGCATCTGCACATGCAGCCACAGAAAGTCAGCGAAACCCGCCAACAATTCCCTCAGAAAACCAGCAAGAATCACCCATTCGGTCCAGCAAGACCGTCAACCCAACCCAAGGTTTCCGCAACCGCACCTAAGGGGAACGTGACGCAACTCAGCCACAAGTACGTACCCAATCAGCACATCCACCCCAAGGCAACCAGCACCTTAAAGCTCGGGGAGGCGGGCTAGTTGGCTAGGAAGATCAGGTCTGGGTCGCCGCGTGGCACGGGTACCGCGACCGTCTCGACCGAGGCGAACCGTTCGGCCAGTCGCGCGACGAACGCCGGGCTCTCCCCGGCACTCCACACCGCGAGCACCCCGCCCGGCACCAGCGCATCGGCCAACCGCGACAGCCACGGTTCCCGGTACAGCGCGATGTTCCCGGCCGTGACTGTCCACTCAGGACCATTGTCGATGTCCAGACAGATCGCGCCGAACCGACTACCGCACGCCGGCAACCAGGCGAGCAGGTCGGCCGCGACACACCGGACCATCGGGTCGGCGAGCGCGTCGCCGTGCCGGCCGGCCAGCGGCCCCCGGTTCCAGTCGATCACCGCGCGCTCCCGCTCGACCACCACGACCTCGCCGACCCTCGGCTCGTCGAGCGCGGCCCGCAGCGAGAACCCGACCCCGAGCCCGCCGACCAGCATCGAGGCTCCGGCCGGCATCCGCGCCGCGGCGGCGGCCACCATCAACCGCTCGGACTCGCCGTTGCGGGTGTCCATCAGAAAGACGCCGTTGGCGATGATCTCGAAATGCTCGCCGGCCCGCCGCAGCACCAGTTCACCGCACTCGCCGGTCACCCGATCGAGCACGACAGGATCTTCGCTCATCACCGGACAGCCTATGGAGCGCTACCCTGGGCGCACGGAGGTGGTCCTATGCAAGCCCAAGTAGGCGACCGACTCCATGTCCACGGTCGCCATGTCGGAAACCCGGACCAACTGGGCGAGATCGTCGAAGTCCGAGGCAACCAGGGCGCTCCGCCCTACCTCGTCCGCTTCCCCGACGGTCGCGAGACCCTCGTTTTCCCCGGCCCGGACTGCGTCGTCGAGCAGGCCTGAGGTCACGCAACGTGAACGGCGCCTTCCGGGCGATTCCGGAAGGCGCCGTTCGTTGGTTCGCGGGTCAGACCTTGGTGATCTCGTCGATCAGCCCGTCGATGTCGAAGTGCGCGGACTCCTCACCGAGCGGGACGATCGACGCGGTCGCCGCCAGGAAGTCGGCCACGCCGTCATGGTCGAGTTCCAGCAGCGCGTAGCCCTCCGGTGACTCGATCTCCACGACCAGCATCTCCAGGCCGCGATCGGTCAACGGGTGCAGGCGGACGTCCCCCATGCCGGCCGCGGCCGACAGGCCCTCGACCAGCAGATCACGGGAGAACACCCACTCCACCCAGCGGTTGCGGTCGGTCTGGAACGCGGCCACCACCGTGAACGGCTGGTCGGCTCGGTAGGACCAGCGCGAACGTACCGGCGTGGAGCCGGCGTACAACGACACGAGTTCTGCGTGCACTGCGTCGGTAGTCATCTCTGGCCCTCCTCCTTCGATCCGCCGTCGCGGGTCGGTCAAGGGTGAGATGACCAGGTGGACAGCTCGTGATGCGTGGTTGACGAAATTTCACGCTATCTGGTGGCTCCTTGGCCACGCACCGGTCTCGGCCGACTCCGGTGCGCGAGAAACGGCCTCTTTCAGATGAGACCCAGACCACGCACCGCGTCGCGCTCCTCGGCCAGCTCGGCGACCGACGCGTCGATCCGCTCCCGGGAGAAGTCGTCGATCTCCAGACCCTGGATGATCTCCCACTCACCATCGGCGCACCGCACCGGGAACGACGAGATCAGGCCCTCCGGCACGCCGTAGGAACCGTCCGAGGCCACCGCCATCGACGTCCAGTCGGCGCCGTGCACCCAGTCGTACACGTGGTCGACAGCCGCGTTCGCCGCCGACGCGGCCGACGAGGCGCCCCTGGCCTCGATGATCGCGGCACCCCGCTTGGCCACGGTCGGGATGAACGTGTCGCGCAGCCACGCGTCGTCGTTGACCGCCTCGACCGCCGGGCGGCCGCCGACCTCGGCGTGGAACAGGTCCGGGTACTGGGTGGCCGAGTGGTTGCCCCAGATCGTCAGCTTCGCGATCTCCGACACCGAGACGCCGAGCTTGCCGGCGACCTGGGAGAGCGCGCGGTTGTGGTCGAGGCGGGTCATCGCGGTGAACCGCTCCGCCGGCACGTCCGGCGCGTGTGACCTGGCGATCAACGCGTTCGTGTTCGCCGGGTTGCCGACCACGAGCACGCGCACGTCGGCCGAGGCGCCGGCGTTGATCGCCTCGCCCTGCGGCTTGAAGATGCCCCCGTTGGCCTCGAGCAGGTCGCCGCGCTCCATGCCCTTGGTCCGCGGGCGGGCGCCGACGAGCAGGGCCACGTTCACCCCGTCGAACGCGTGCTTGGCGTCGTCGGTGATGTCGATGCCGGCCAGCAGCGGGAAGGCGCAGTCGTCGAGCTCCATCGCGGTGCCCTCGGCGGCCTTGAGTGCCTGCGGGATCTCCAGCAGCGACAGCCGCACGGGCGTGTCCGGCCCGAGGAGCTGCCCGGAGGCGATGCGGAACAGCAGTGCGTAACCGATCTGGCCGGCGGCACCGGTGACGGTGACCTTGACGGCAGCCTTGCTTGCCACAGCGATCCTTCCCGATGGACGTGAATGCGGTGCCAGGAGGCTAGCAAGCGGCTACTGGTCGCGGCCCTGGTGGGAGCGCACCGTCACACCGGGTTTCCCTCGTCGATGACTCAGTTGTCGATGGTGAGCGCGACCGCCATCATGCAGACGCCGAAGATCGTGTAGGTCAGCGCGTCGATGCCCCGGCTGCGGATCACGATCAGCCCGGCCTGCTCGTCGGACAGCAGCACCCGCAGGCCGGCCGCCAGCACCAGCGCGGCGCCCATCAGCACGGTGCCCTCGCGCCAGTGGTAGAGCATGATCCGCGCCAGCCCGAGCGCCACCACGGCCATCACCAGGCCGAACGGCAGGTGCGCGAGGACGGGGTGGCGGCGGCGGTGCGGCGAGGTCACCCGCTGCTCCGCTCCGCGGCCAACACGGTGTTGGTCAGCAGCATGGCGATGGTCATCGGGCCGACCCCGCCCGGCATCGGCGCGAGATGACCGGCCACCTCAGACACGTTCGGGTGAACATCGCCGACCAGACCCTGGTCGGTCCTGGTGATGCCGACGTCCAGCACCGCCGCCCCCGGCTTGACCATGTCCGCGGTGATCAGTGCCGGGTTGCCGGCGGCGGCCACCACGATGTCGGCCCGGCGCACCTCGGCGGCCAGGTCCTTGGTGCCGGTGTGGCAGAGGGTCACGGTGGCGTTCTCGCTGCGGCGGGTCAGCAGCAGGCCGAGCGGGCGGCCGACGGTCACGCCGCGGCCGACGATCGTGGCCCGCGCGCCGGCGATCGGCACGTCGTAGCGGTTGAGCAGCTCGAGGATGCCGGTCGGGGTGCACGGCAGCGGGCCGGCCTCGCCGAGCACGAGCCTGCCCAGGTTGGTGGGGTGCAGGCCGTCGGAGTCCTTGGCCGGGTCGACCCGCTCCAGGGCGGCGCCGGCGTCGAGGTGGCCGGGCAGGGGCAGCTGGATCAGGTAGCCGGTGCAGGCCGGGTCGGCGTTGAGCTCGTCGATGACCTCGTGCAGCTGGGCCTGGGTGATGTCGGCCGGCAGGTCACGGCGGATGGAGGTGATGCCGACCTTCTCGCACGCGCGGTGCTTGCCGCGGACGTAGGAGTGTGAGCCGGGGTCCTCGCCGACCAGCACCGTGCCGAGGCCGGGCACCACCCCGCGGGCGGCGAGGGCGGCCACCCGGGTGCGCAGGTCGTCGAAGATGGCGTCGCGGGTGGCCTTGCCGTCCAGGATCGTCGCGGTCACGGGCGTCATCCTCTCACTCCGCCAACGCCGGGGCGCAGGGCCACGATCGCGACCGCCACCATCGTCAGCCCGGCGCCGATCGCGCTGGTCACCGACAGGCCACCGGCCGCGGGCACGGTCGCGTCGAGCAGCACCGCGCCGACGAGTTGACCGGTGACCGAGCCGAGGCCGAGCACCAGCACGCCGGTGTAGCGCACCGCGGTCACCGCGGTGAGCACGGCGATGATGCCCAGCGGGCCGCCGGTGTAGAGCCACCAGTCACCGGGTGGCGGCGCGGGCAGCCCGCGGATGAGCAGGTCGACCGCGGTGGCGACGGTCAGCACCAGCGCGCCGACGGCGAAGTTGACCAGCGTCGGCACGATGACGTTGGCGGACTCGACGCGGACCAGCCCGTTCATCGCCAGCTGCCAGGCGAGGCCGAGCCCGGCCACCGCCGGGAGCAGCGCCCACCACAGCCCGCCTGGCTGGTCGGTCGCGCCACGGTCGGACACCGCGACGATCACCGCGACGATCGCGACGCCCGCGCCGGCCGCGCGGGCCGGGGTCACCGGCTGCGCGGCGGACGGGCCGATGCCCTGGCGGTCGACCCACAGGCTGGCCACCACCTGTCCGGCGACCGCGGTCACGGTGAACACGGCCACGCCAAGAATTGACACGGTAAGTCCCTGTGTGGTGACCAACCAAGCACCACAGGCGCCGCCAAGGCACTGCCAAAGGCGGAGGCGGCCACCACGTACGCTGGATCGAAGCCGGCGCAGACCGGCACGCGCGGACGGCGTCACGGCGACGGCCACGACCAGCAGGACGGCGCCGATGCCGAACGAGAAAAGGGCGGCGAACACGCCGTCGTTCATAAGGTGACCGAGCTGGCCGTTGACGCGGCCCTGAACGGCGAGTGCCACCCCGCCGCCCGCGGCGAGAGCGGTGCCCGCCACCCGTACCCGGGCGGGGGGATGATGTGGTGAGGAGATCACGTGTGTACATCCTCGGCCACGGGTTCGCCGTGGTTTTTGGCGGCCCGGTAAGGGAGCTTGCCGAGCCGCCGCGGAATCTACGAGGGAAGATGTGAGCGTGGCACAACCGACCCAGCTAACCCCGACCGAGCAGGACGCCCTGGTCAAACAGATCGGGCTGGCGATGTTGCGGGTGGCGCCCGATGACTGGGAGCAACTGAACGTCGACTACCGGGCTGTCGGCCGCTATGCCGAGTCGACCGCACAGGTCGTCTTCGCGGACGGCGCGTCGGACCAGTGGACGATGCCGACCGACCTGCAGGGGCTGTTCGCCCGGCTGCGCGGCGGAATGTATCGGGAGGGGCGCGGCACCTGGTTCAACGCCAGGTACCGCCTCGATCATCCGTCCAGCTACAACCTGGAGTACGACCGCGAGGAGCCGCGGTGGGACAACCCGCCGCCCCCGCAGGCCTACCCGGACGACATGCGGCTGTTCCCGAGGACCGAGGACAACGTGCCGGCGTGGCTGCGCCGGCGGCTGGCCTCGGCGCCGCCGCCGCGCTTCCGGGTGGCACGGATCTTCGACGGCCCGCCGGTCGACGGTGGCCGCCCGACGGTCAACCGGCCGCCGGTCGACCCGGACGACTTCGCCGACCTGCTGAAGTACCTGGACAACGCGCCGGTCGTCGGGCCGGCGCGGGGGTTCGACATCGACCGGTTCGACCAGGAGGGCCGCCCGGCGGTGCCGGTCGCCTTCCACACCGACGGGACGTGGATCTGGCCGGCCGCGGTGAACTACTACCTGCGTGAGCACGATGTGCCGCCGGAGCCGGATCTGGTCGAGCACGTGGTGCGGTCGGGTTTCCGGCCGCCGATGGTGGACGACGCGACCCGCGCGGCCGCGGCGGCCTTCCTCGGCCCCGCGGCTGGTCCCGGCCCGTCCGCCGGCCCCGGCCCCGGCCCCGGTGGCCATGGTGGACCCGGTGGTCCGCCGAGGAAGCCACCGCCAGGACCGGCCCCGACCAGGGCGCTGCAACTGCCGGCGCCGGCGAACCCACTGGCGACGGCGGGTTCGCCGCCGCCGGCCGCGTTGCCGTCGAGCGGTCCGCCGGGGCGGACGGTGGACGCGCTGCGGTCGCGGCTGGACGAGCTGGGGATCCCGCTGACCGCGTACCGGATCGGCCCGCCTGCCGGCCGGGCGTGGACCATGGACCAGACCGAGGACGGCTGGCGGGTCGGGTGGTTCGACCGCGAGTTCGTCGCGCCCGCGATGTTCGAGGATGTCGCCGACGCGTCGGCGTTCCTGCTCGGCAAGCTGCTGCTCGACGCCGACCGGTGGCAATCGGGTCCCGGTCCCGGCCATGGGCCTGGTCACGGGCCTGGACACGGGGCGCGGCCGCCGGGGCTGCCGGTGCCGCCGGCGCCGGTGCCGCCGCCGGCCGACGAGCCGGCCGACTTCGCACTGTCGAACGACCCGGCGGAGGCGTTCGCGCCGCCGACGGTGATCGCCAAGCCGCCTGGCCGGCCGGACTCGCCGAGGGCGGCGTTCGACTTCGATCGCGGGGACGAGCGGACCAGGTTCAGCCCGCCGGCCGAGCCGTCGTTCAACGGGTCGCGGACCAACGGCTCGCGGCCGGACTCGCCGTTCGATCCGGGGAACTCGCCCTACCCGTCGCGGTCCGACCGTGCCGGTTCGATCTTCGAGCCGGCCACCCGTCCGGACGAGTCCGGGCGTCCCGAGTCGGGTTTCGACCCGGGGCGGCTGGAGGGTTTCGAGTCCGGCCGACCGGAGCCTGCGTTCGAGTCGGGTCGCCAGGAGCCGCGCTTCGACTCCCGGCACCCCGAGCCAGGCTTCGACCAGGGACGGCCAGAACCCAGTCCCGACTCCCGGCGCGCCGAGGCGGGCTTCGACCACGGGCGCCCAGAGCCCGGTTTCGACCACGGGCGGCCAGAGCCGAGTTTCGACTCCCGACACCCGGAATCGGGCTTCGACCAGGGACGACCAGAGTCCGGTTTCGACCATCGGCACCCCGAGGCGGGATTCGACCAGGGACGGCCGGAGTCGGGCTTCGACCAGGCGCGGTCCGATGCGCCGTTCGATCCGCGACAGTCCGAGTCGACGTTCGAGCCCCGGCGCCATGATTCGGCACGCGCCGAACAGGGCTTCGACACCCGCCACGCCGAGTCGGCGAACGCGGAGCAGGACTTCGACACCAGGCACGGCGAGCCGGTCTTCGAACCGACGCGATCCGAGCCGCCGTTCGAGTCCCGCCGCGCCGAACCAGCCCGCGCGGAACGACACCCCGAACCCAGCTTCGAAGCCGCCCTCGCCGAGGGCTTCGGCTCGCGTCGAGCCGACCCGGCCTTCGACCCGGCGCGCGCGGTCGAGTCGTTCGACGCGCGCTCGGCCGAGCCAGCGCGTGCGGAGCGGGGCTTCGACACCCGGCACACCGAGTCGGCACATGCCGAGCAGGACTTCGACACCCGGCACGCCGAACCGACCCGTGCGGAGCCGGACTTCGAACCGCGTCGGGCCGAGCCGGCGCACGCCGAGCAGGACTTCGACACCAGGCACGGCGAGCCGGTCTTCGAACCGACGCGATCCGAGCCGCCGTTCGAGTCCCGCCGCGCCGAACCAGCCCGCGCGGAACGACACCCCGAACCCAGCTTCGAAGCCGCCCTCGCCGAGGGCTTCGGCTCACGTCGAGCCGACCCTGGCTTCGAGCCGGCGCGGCGGGCGAGCCGGGCGGATGTCGCACTCGACCCGACCAGGGTCGAGCCGGCGCTGGGCAGTTCGTTCCGGTCCGACCCGGCCAGGCACGAGCCCGCGCTCGACAGCCCGACCACGGTCGCGGCGCCCGCCCGCCCGGCGGCCGCGAATGCCGGTGCCGGGCAGGGCAACCAGGAGTGGCCGGTCAACCCGTTGCCCGGCGAGCCGCCGCTGACCCTGTTCCGCGGCAAGCGACTCGTGGAGCTGGAACCGGGCACCGAACTCGACCGCTTCGGCGAGGACGACGGGAACCTGGCCTACGCGGTCGGCACCCCGTTCCACAAGCGGTCGCTGGTGCCGGAATGGGTGGAACGGCCCTACCACGCCTACCGGGTGCGCGAGCCGGTGCAGGTGCTGAGCGGTACCGCGATCCCGTGGTTCGACCAGCCGGGCGGCGGCACCGCGTACCTGCTGCCGGAGGCCATCGGCGACCTGGTGGCCACCGGCCGCATCGTGGAGATCAACGGCCGGGAGCGCCCGCCGGCGTGACCGTCCGGCCCTAGTTGTCGATCCGGAGACCGTGGGCGGCGGCGAAGGCCACCGCGGTCTCCAGATCGACCCGGGCGCCGGCCAGCTTGGCGTTGGTCAGGCCGGTGGCGTCCAGCCGCGCGCCGCGCAGGTCGGCGCCGGCCAGCTTGGCGTCGGCCAGCCGGGCGCCGCGCAGGTCGGCGCCGGTCAGGTCGGCGTCGCGCAGGTCGGCGCCGAGCAGGTTGGTCTCGCGCAGGCGCAGGCCGGCCAGCGTGGTCTTGCGCAGGTCGGCCTCGGTGAGGCTGGCCAGGGTCAGGTCGGTGTCGGTGATCCGCCACGGCCGGAACCGGCACTCGACGAACGTCGTGCCGACCAGGCTGCACGCGGTGAACTCGCTGTTGGCCAGGGTGGCGCGGCGGAACAGGCAGTTGCGGAACGCGGTCGCGGTGTGCCGGGACTCGCCGAGGTCCGCGCGGGTGAAGTCGCAGTCCTCGAAGACGCAGCCACTGGTGACCAGCCGGCTCAGGTCGGCTTCAACGAACGTGCAGTGCACGAAGTGCCGATCCGTCCAGCGTTCGCCGACCAGGACCGCGTCCCGGTAGTTCTCGTCGCGTTCCATGGTGAGCAACTCTAGGGAACGACCACGACCGGGCGACGAGCCTCGTTGACCAACGCCCTCGGGACGTCGGCGCCCCGGCCGACGACGATGCAGTCCGCGCGGCGGTCCTCGGCGATGGTCTCCAGGCCCTGCGCCGGGTCGCCCCGGTAGTGCACCAGTTCCCAGTGGACACCGGAGGTGTCCAGGTACCGCGCCAGGTTCTGGCGTAACTCGTGGACGAGTTCGGCGGCGGCCTCGGCCGCGGTGGCCATGCCGAAGGGCGACCAGTACGCCGGACTGGTCAACGGCTCGACGTAGACGAGCACCAGCCTCGCTCGCTCGCGCCGGGCGAGGCCGGTGGCCCAGGCCGCGGCGTGGTGGGCCCGGTCGCCGCCATCGATCCCGACCACGATGACCGCGAGGCCATCCTTGCCGATCTCGAAGGCGGGCATTCCCACATCTTAGAACCGTTGTGCGGCAACAACGACGCTCCTGCCGATCGGCTCGGATACTCAGCCGCCGGCACCCGGCGCGGACGCGCTGCCCACCAGGTCGCCCTCGGCGTTGTACGCATCGACCACCGGCGGCGGATTGTCACCCGTGAGCCACCAGTCGACCGGGCGGACGATGCGGGCGGCGTAGACACCGTCAACAAGCACCGCGTCGATGGTCACGTCTCCCTGGGTCAGGGTGACCCGAGCGACCGTGGCGGGATCGACGCGGCCGATGGCGACCTGGTAGCCCATGCGATCGGGGCTGCCCTCGACGGTGGTGACGAGGTTGAGGTCCATGGAGATCGGCGGCTGGTACCCGCCAAGGACGGTGAAGGTAGATCGGTACCCGCCGGCTGGGTCGCCGAACTCGCAGGCGATCAACTTGTCGCCGCCGTAGAGCACGGCGAGCTGGCCGGCCGCGTCGGCGAACGCGAGCTTCAGCTCGAAGGTGCCCTCGACGCCCGCGCTGTCCACGCAGCTCTGGACGAGTACGGGGACATCCTCCTTGGAGAACCGGACCCGCCGCACGGTCGATTCGTCGACGTTCGGGCTCGCGGCCGCGCTGGTCGTGGCCTGCCCGGCGGCTCGCCCGTCGTCGTCACCGAGCGGGACGAGCCACATGACCAGGCCGACGGCGACGACTGCCGTCGCCACGCTGAACGCCGGTGCCTTCCACCGACGTGTCCGCGGTTCACTCGCGGCGTGGACAAGGGTGGCGCGGATTCGGGCATGCCGGTGCGGCGGCAGGTCGCGAGCCGGCGGCAGTGTGGTGTTCATCGGGGAGCCTCCTCCGAGACAGTGAGCGCGACGACGGGCGGTGTGAGCAGGTCGCGCAGCCGGGCGCGGGCCTTGCTGACCCGCGCCCGCACGCTGACCTCCGCGATCCCCAGCACCGCGGCGGCTTCGGCGTAGGACACGCCGGACCACACGCACAGGCCGAGTGCTTCCTGCTGGTTGCGCGGCAGTTCTCGCACCGCCGCCAGCAGTTCGACCATGCGCCGCTCGTCGTCGACGCGGCCGACGACCTCGTCGGCGTGGTCGGGCACGTTCTCGCCAGGCAGTCGCCGGGCGATGCGCAGCCATCTGGTCATCGAGCGGTTGTGGGAGCGGACCACGTTGGTGGCCACGCTGAGCAGCCACGGCAGTGCCGAGTCGTTGGTCAGCCGTACCCGCGCCCGTTTACGCCAGGCCAGGAGGAACACGGCTTGCGTCAGGTCCTCCGCCGCTCCCCAGGACCCGACGAGCCGGAAGCAGTGGTTGTAGACGGCGCGGCCGTGGCGGTCGAACAGCAGGCCGAAGGCCCCGCCGTCGCCGCCGCGGGCGTCGTCCCACAGCTCCCGGTCCGTCCGGTTTTCGATCGTCATGTCAGGTAGTGCCCACCACGACCGCAAGTGTTGCCTACCGCGCCAGGAACGTTATGCCCGTATCAGCGGAAGTCCCGTGACTTGGCGGGGATCCTCAGGTCCAACGGCTCCAGCTGGTCGGCGAGCAGGCTGATCACCCCCTCCGCGCGTTCCAGCATGCCGCGCACGAGCAGCGCCGAGGAGTTCCGCGCGATCCGGCTGTAGCGCGACCACAGGCCGCGCGAGCAGATCACGTTGATCATGCCGGTCTCGTCCTCGAGGTTCAGGAACGTCACCCCGCCCGCGGTCGCCGGTCGTTGCCGGTGGGTCACCGCGCCGCCGACGAGCACCCGGGTCCCGCTGTCCACTGTGGACAGTTGAGCGGCCGGGACGACGCCGAGCTCGTCGAGCCGGGCGCGGAGGAACTCGGTGGGGAACGTGTTCGGCGACAGCCCGGTCGCCCACACGTCGGCGACCGCGAGCTCCAGCGAGCTCATCCCGGGCAACGCCGGGGCGTGCGCGCCGACCGTGGTGCCCGGCAACCGGTCCGGGCGCTCGCCGGCCACCGCGCCCGCGGCCCACAGCGCCGCGCGCCGGTCGAGGCCGAAGCAGTCGAACGCACCGGCCGTCGACAACGCCTCCAGTTGCGCCCTGGTGCAGCCGACCCGCCTGGCCACGTCGGCCATGTCCCGGTAGCCGCCGTGTTCGGCGCGCTCGGCGACCAGCCGCTCGGCGACGGCGTCGCCGATGGTGCGGACCGTGCCGAGTCCGAGCCGGACGACCGGATCGCCCGCCCCGGCGGGTTTCTCCAGCGTCGCGGTGGCCAGGCTCGCGTTCACGTCCGGGCCGAGCACGGTCACGCCGTGCCGGCGCGCGTCGGCGACCAGCGACTGTGGTGAGTAGAAGCCCATCGGCTGGGCGCGCAGCAACGCCGCGCAGAACGCGGCCGGGTAGTAGAGCTTGAACCACGCGCTGGCGAAGACCAGGTAGGCGAAGCTCAGCGCGTGGCTCTCCGGGAAGCCGAAGTTGGCGAACGCCATCAGCTTCTCGTAGATCCGCCCGGCCAGCTCGGGGCCGATGCCGTGCCCGGCCGCGCCGTCGTAGAACCGTTCGCGCAGCCGCTCCATCCGCTGGGTGGACCGCTTGGCGCCCATCGCGCGGCGCAGTTCGTCGGCCTCGGCGGGGGTGAAGTCGGCGACGTCGACCGCCATCTGCATCAGCTGTTCCTGGAACAGCGGCACGCCCTTGGTCTTGGCCAACGCCCTGGCCAGCAACGGATGGTCGTAGGTGACCGGCTCCTGCCCGTTGCGCCGGCGGATGTAGGGGTGCACCGAGCCGCCCTGGATCGGGCCGGGGCGGATCAGCGCGACCTCGACCACCAGGTCGTAGAACTCCTCCGGGCGCAGCCGGGGCAGCGTGGCCATCTGCGCCCGACTCTCCACTTGGAACACACCGACCGAGTCGGCCCGTTGCAGCATCTGGTAGACCCGCTCGTCGGCCAGGTCGAGGTCGTCGATGTTCACCGCGACCCGGTGGTGTTCGGCGACCAGCTCGACCATGTACCGCAGCGCGGAGAGCATGCCGAGGCCGAGCAGGTCGAACTTCACCAGCCCGGCCGCGGCGCAGTCGTCCTTGTCCCACTGCAGCACGGTGCGGTTGGCCATCCTGGCCCGCTCAACCGGGCACACCTCGCTCACCGGCCGGTCGCAGATCACCATGCCGCCGGAGTGGATGCCGAGATGGCGCGGGAACTCCTCCAGCTGCCCGGCCAGCTCGAGCACCTGCACCGGCACGTCGTGATCCCGATCGTCCACTGTGGACTTCAACGGTCCCCAGCGGTCGATCTGCTTGCTCCACGCGTCCTGCTGGCCGGGTGAGTAGCCAAGCGCCCGCGCCATGTCGCGGACCGCGGACTTCGCCCGGTAGGAGACGACGTTGGCGACCTGTGCGGCGTGCCGGCGGTCGTAGCGGTCGTAGACGTACTGGATGACCTCCTCGCGGCGGTCGGACTCGATGTCCAGGTCGATGTCCGGCGGGCCGTCGCGCGCCGGGGCGAGGAAGCGCTCGAACAACAGCTGCCACTTGACCGCGTCCACCCTGGTGATGCCCAGCGCGTAGCAGACCGCCGAGTTCGCCGCCGATCCCCTGCCCTGGCAGTAGATCCCGTTGCGCCGGCAGAAGTCGACGATGTCGGCGACGATCAGGAAGTAGCCGGGGAAGCCGAGTTCGGCGATGACGCCCAGCTCGTGCGCGAGCTGGGCGTAGGCGGCCGGGCTGTCGGACTCGGTGCCGTACCGTTCGCGGGCCCCGGCGTAGGTCTTCTCCCGCAGGTAGCTGATCTCGGTGTGGCCGGGCAGGTCGAACAGCGGCAGCTCGGGGGCCACCCACTGCAGGTCGAACGCCAGCTCGAGGCCGAGCATCGCGGCGCGGTGCACCGCGCCGGGGTAGCGGGCGAACCGGCGGGCCATCTCCGCGCCGGAGCGCAGGTGGGCGGTCGGCGCGGGCGGCAGCCAGCCGTCCAGCTCATCGAGCGAGCGGCGGGCGCGCACCGCGGCCATGGCGGCGGCCAGGTCGCCGCGGTTGGGCTGGGCGTAGTGCACGGCGTTGGTGGCCACGACCGGCAGCGCCAGCTCGGCGGCCATCGCGGCGAGCAGGTCGTTGTGCGTGGTGTCCAGCGGCAGGCCGTGGTCGATCAGCTCGACGTGCACGTGGTCGTGGCCGAACAGCTCGACGAGCAGGCGCAGCTGGTCGAACGCCGCCGCCGGACCGGCGCGCAGCAGTGCCGTGCGCACCGCGCCCTTGCGGCAGCCGGTGAGCACGACGCACTCGTCCCTGGTCTGCGCGGCGACCTCGGCGAGGTCGTACACCGGGCGGCCCTTCTCGCTGGTGTCGGCGAGCTGGCCGGTGGTGATCGCGCGGCAGAGCTTGGCGTAGCCGTCGGTGCCCCTGGCCAGCAGCAGCAGGTGCTCGCCTTCCGGGTCGGCGTTTCCGTTCTGTGGCTGGGAAAGCCCGAGCGAGAGCTCCGCACCGAACACCGTGCGCACGCCGAGCTCCCTGGCCGCCTCTGCGAACCGGACCACGCCGTACATGCCGTCGTGGTCGGTGATAGCGAGCGCGTCGAGGCCGAGCAGGGCGGCGGCCTCGACGAGCTCCTCCGGGTGGCTCGCGCCGTCGAGGAAGCTGAAGTTGGAGTGGCAGTGCAGTTCGGCGTAGGGGGCGCGGGTGTCGCCGCCGGCCAGGTCGGTCGGTTCGGGGACGCCGCCGCCCGCCGGGGCGGTGTAGCGCTCCCGGCGTCTGGTCCACGCCGGACTGTCGCCGCCGTCGCCGTGGACGGCCTCCCGGCCCGGCGGCGGCCGGCCGGAGAGCACGCGCTCCAGCTCCGCCCAGCTGACGGGTGGGTTGTTCCAGCCCATCAGCGGGTCCGGACGTCCTCCGGCGACCGGCGCGGGGCGGGGATCAGCAGGTCGAGGGCGAACAGCTCGGGGTTGGCCGGCCGGCGCCGGGGGTGGGGATAGCCGGCGACGCACACCGGGTCGGGGTGGCCGATGACGAACTGGCGGCAGCTGCCGTCCGGGGTGCGGCATTCGCGGCAGGCCATCGGGTCGCGAGACATCAGTCGTAGATCCCTTCTACGGTCCACTTCTCGTCGGCCAGGACGAGCAGCAGCGCGGTCTGGGAGTCCTCTTCGGACTCGTCGAGCAGGAGCTGGAGACGGCTGCGCCGGCCGGGGGTGGTCCACCAGCGCGCGTCGGCCGACCACGGTCCGGCCCAGGCACGGACCTGTCGTGGCCGGCGGCCGGGCAGGGTGAGCCTGGCCGGGCGGGTGGTCAGCTCGTCGCGCGCGGTGACCGAGACCGGGTGGCCGGTGTGGTCGGTCAGCGTGGCGGGCAGGGGTCTTCGCGGCACGGTGGCCGGGGAGGGCGGCGGCAGCACGCCGGGCCACGGGGCGCTGTCCTGGCTGGTGGTCACGCGCTCGTCGCCCCAGGGGACGTAGCGGACCCGCTCGTGCGGGTCGCGACCGCCGCCGAGCACCGGGGTGACCACCGCTGCCGGCCCGAGCAGGCCCTGGACGTGGACCATGGCGCGGGCGGCCCGTTCGTCGGCCCGCGCCCGGCCCTCGCCGCGCCACAGGTCGAGTTGGAGGGTGGTGCCGTCGATGACCTCCACCGGGGTCAGGGTCAGGGTGGTGACGCCGGCCGAGAGGCGGGCGGTGCGCAGCCAGCCGTCGAGTTGCCAACGGACCCGGTCGGCGATGCCGGCGGGGGTCAGCGGCTCGGCGCAGCGCCAGACCCGTTCGCGTTCCTCGCCGGCGGCGGTGGCGGCGTGGATGCCGAGGCGGGTGCAGGCGAGGCCGGTGGCGGCCAGGGCGGTGTGCAGGCGGTCGGCCAGGCTCCTGGCGACGAACGCGGCCGCGTCGACCCGGTCGACCGGTGGGTCGAGGGCCTCGGTGACGGTCAGGTCCGGGGGTGGGCGACGACGCGCGGGCGGGCGCTCCTGCCGGCCGGCGGCCAGGCGGTGGGCCAGCACGGCGTCGGCGCCGAAGCGACCGGCCACGTCGCGCTCGGGGACCTCGGCGAACGCGCCGAACGTGCGCAGCCCGAGGCGGCGCAGCAGGTCGACCAGGTCGGCCCGGTCCTGGGCCTCGGCCGGGCGGTGCAGCTCGCGGATGTTCAGCGGGGCGAGGAACTCCGGGGTGGCGCCGGGGGCGATGACCAGGCCGCGGTGGGCGGCGAGGACGGCGGCGAACAGGCCGTCGGCGATGCCGACCTGGCACTCCGCGCCGGTGCGGGTGGCCACCCGGTCGATCAGGCGCTCCGCGGCGGCCTCCTCGCTCCCGAAGTAGCCGGCGGGGCCCCGCGCCGGCACGGCGACCACACCGGGACGGATGATCTCGACGCCGACCGCGAGCTCCTCGACCGCAGCGGCCACCGGTTCGAACAACCGGGCGTCCCGGTCGGGGTCGTCTGGCAGGACGACCAGCTCCGGGCAGCGGCCCTGGGCCTCGCGCCGCCGCATGCCCCGGCGGACGCCCTCCGTCCTGGCCAACGCGTTGGCGGCGACGACGACGGTGCCGGTGACCACTGCCACCGGGCGTGCCGACGGGTGGGCGGTGGCCGCGCTCGCGGCGGTGACCGGCCAGTCGGGACACCACACGACGAGCGTTCGGTGTGGGGTGCCGACGCTGTTCATGATTCGAACCTACGTTCGATTTGACGAGGTGTCAACCGGGCTTCGCGGCCAGGGTGAGCGGCGGTCCACCCGCGGAAACCGCAGGTGACCCGGGGTGCGCGCCGTCGAGGACAGCGGGCGGGTTTCCCGGCCCCGCCGACGGGGGCGCGATGCCGCCGCCGGGGCCGGGAAGCTGGAGTTCGACCAGAGTGGGCCGGGCGGCGGCCCCGCGCCCCTGGGACCGGACGGCCGCCGCGCGCCGGGCCAGGTAGCCATGGCCGTCGCCGATGCCCGACCACTGGACCTCCGCGCAGCGCAGCTCCACATCGACCGCCGGCCAGGGGTCCGGGGTCAGCAGGACGGCACCTCGATGACGCGCACGGGCGGAGAGCCGGCGGGCCTGCGCCTCGGTCAGCCGGCCGCGCGCGGTGACCACCAGATCCACCCCGTCGAGCAGGGCGGCGACCACGACCGAGGCGTCCGCGCCGGGATGACGAACCAGCGCCAACCGGTCGACCGCCACCCCAAGCTCGGCGGCCGCGACCACACCGACGTCCGGCAGCCCGACGACACCCGCCCAGGAGTCGCCCGCCGTCGCCGCGGCCAGCAACGCCAGCAGCACCGAGGTCGAGCCGCGCACCGCCACCGTGCTACCCCGGCGCAACCCGCCCCACGGAAACAACGCCGCGAGGTCAGGATGCACCGGTAGCATTCGGACCCGGCCGGACGGCGCCGACGTCAGGTCGCTGGCCACCCCCACCGCACTGGAAGTGGCCAGCGATGCACCCAACAACGCCGGCATCCGCAACGCCTCCCCACGACTCCGCACGTGCCACGGGGAGGCAGCACAGTTCTCGAACGCCTGTTCGATAGTAGCACGGTCGCGAGCCAGGGGTCGAGCGCCCTGAAAGATTGTCACCTGGTGACAACTTCTTCAGTTAACAAGCAACCAAACAACGGTTTCGTCAGTTTGTTGCGTTCAGGTGTCACATTTTGGCTCGACGAGCCGATAGGCAGGATGCCACCCCCCGACGTCGCGCGGTGGCACGAGGAGTGTGTGCATGACGGTCGAGTACCGCCTCGACGGCGGGGCCTTACCCAGGAGGCTCGCTGACATCCTCCGGCCGGAGCTGGCGAGCCTCGCCACCGAGATCGTGGACGAGATCCGGGCGAAGATCCCCGCGTACGCACGCCCACTCGACGGCCCGTACGGCAAGTCCATCCGGGCCGGGGTCCAGCACGCCACCAGCCTGTTCATCGAACAGATCGCCAACCCGGACACGTCCGCGCAGAAGTGCTACGACGTGCACCACAAGCTCGGCCAGAACGAGATGCGCGAGGGCCGCTCCCTCGACGACCTGCAGGCCGCCTACCGCGTCGGCGCCCGGGTGTCCTGGCGGCGGATGATGCGCGTCGGCAAGCGCAACGGGCTGTCCTCCTCGGTCATGTCCCAGCTCGCCGACGCGGTGTTCGCGTACATGGACAAGCTCGCCTCCGTCGCGCTCGACGGCTACCTGGAAGCCAAGGCCACCTCCGCCGGCGCGCTGGAGACCTGGCGGCGACGGCTGCTCGGCATGGTCCTGCAGACCCCGTCCGCGCCACCGGCCGCGATCGCCGAACTGGCCCAGCTGATCGGCTGGACGGTGCCGGAGCGGGCGACCCCGATCGCGGTGCACGCCCTGCCAGGAACCGGGCACAACCAACGCAAACCCACGCTGGACAACGATGTGCTCGCCGACCTCGACGGCATCGAACCCCGGCTGCTGGTGCCCGGCGCGGTCACCGACGGCCGGCTGGCCACCATCCGCGCCGGCCTGCCGGGCTGCCGGCTCTCGGTCGGCCCGTGTGTGCGGCTGGACACCGTGGTCTACGCGCTGCGCTGGGCGCGCAAGGCGCTGACCCTGGCCCAGCAGGGCGTCATCGCCGACGGCCAGGTCATCCGGTGCGAGCACCACCTGTCGACGGTGCTCGTGCACTCCGACGACCTGCTGCTGGACACGTTGCGGGACCGGCTGATGGCGCCGCTGGCCGGGCTCACGGTCAAACAGCGGGAGCGCACGCTGGAGACGTTGCGGGCCTGGCTGGACACCAGGGGCAGCGTGCCGGACATGGCCGGGCAGCTCGCGGTGCACCCGCAGACCGTGCGGTACCGCATGCGCCAGCTGGAGGTGTCCTTCGGCGACCTGCTGCACGATCCGACGCAGCGGTTCGAACTGGAGTTGGTGTTGCGCGCGGCACCGGCCGGCCGGATCGCGCCGGTGGTGCCCGCGCCTCGGGAACGCCGGTAGACCGGTCCGCACCGAAGGTGCGGACCGGTCCACGCGGCAGTCCGGTCAGTCCACGATCGCGGCGTGCCAGCGGTCGGAGAGCACCTTGCCCTGGTTGGGCACGTGCGCCCGCGGGTTCTGGAACCCACCGAGCCGGAACGACGCGCTGTTCAGCGTCAGGTTGTTCGTCCCGGACGCCGCCGGCAGGCCCTGCCGGGAGTTGAGCACCGAGTCGATCAGGCCGACGAAGTCGCAGCCCTTCGCGGCGGGCACGGCGAACGTGCTGTCGTTGAGCGCACCGCCGCTGGTGGTCAGCGCGCTCATCTCGCCGGTCGCGCTCGGCGTGCCGTCCGCGTCGAACCGGCTGAAGGCCGCGGCCGGCGCGACGGTGTTGGCCACCTTCAACAGGATCGGGTTGCTGTTGGACCCGATGTAGCAACTGGACCGCAGCAACGGGTTACGCAGCCGGATCTTCACCGGCATCGTCATGATCGGCCGGCCGACCGTGGTCGCGGCGGACAGGTCGAAGTCCCTCGGCGTGCCGGCCGTCTCGATGGTCGCGGTGACGGTGTTCAGCGGGCTGTCGACCACGGCGTCGCAGATGTCGGAGATCACCGGGATGTCGCTGGGGCACATCAGCCCGAGCATGCCGCCGGGCACCGTGACCGGGTCACCGGTCAGGCCCCCGTTGGCCGGCACCGCGAGGGTGTAGGTGCCCCGCTGGTTGAGCACGCCGAAGGAGAAGTTCACCGCGCCGACGGGCATGCTGTCGTTGCCGAGCTTGATGGTGCCGTTCGGCGCCGTCCCGGCAAGACAGGTGGCGACCACGGCGCTGCCGTCGGCGGCGAGCATCGCCGGGGCATCCACCGGGCAGTCGCCGTAGGGCGCCCACTCCCCGGCGAGGGACTCGGCGCTCGCCGTGGCGGGCGCGGTCAGGGCGGCCGCGGCCCCGATGGCGATGGTCGTCGCGGAGACGAGCAGTCCCCGCCGCAGCCGGCTTCGGGTTCGAGGTACAGCGGTCATCGACACCTCTCCTGACTTCGGTTGTGGTACGGCGTTTCCCCCGACCTGGCACTAACGCTCCGGAACTGGTTGGTTCGGCGGACAGCCGGTCTGGTTGCCGGTCAGGGTGCAGACGCTGCCCTGAGTCAGCTTCACGGCGTTTCCCGAACTCGAGATGAGCCCGGTCAGCAACGGGGACACGTCCTCGGTCACGCCGCAGCCGGTGAACGCCGGGATGTCGGCCGTGCCGTTCAGCGGCCCGCCGGTGGTGAGGTTGTACGTGCCCGCGCCCCGGCCGGGCTTTCCGGTGAGGCGGACCTCGATCGGCTCCGCGGTGCGGCAGTTCGGCCCGAGGTCGAACGGCACCCCGTTGACGCTGGCGTCGTAGACCCGCGCGATGTACCTGGCGGAGATCCGCACATGGCCGTAGATGGGGTCCCGGACGGCGTGTGCGGCGATGTCGGCGTTCGACAGGCCGACCTGGGTGAGCTGCATGGAGGCCTTCGTCGGCACGAACCCGAACGGCAGCACCCACTGGTTCACCGATGGCGCCAGCACGGGATCGCCGGCGATATTGGGCAGAATGTTCGCCTTCTGGCACTGGATATTGACCGGCCGGCCGTCGCCGTCCACCGGTGGCGCGTCCGGCCGGCAATTGCCGTAGAGCGGGTCCCTGAAATTGTCCGCGAACGAGGTCGGACCGATGTTCACCAGACTCATCGGTTGCGCCACCGACGCGTTGAGTTTGTTCAGGTTCGAATATCCGACGACATAGGCACAGTATTTCGGCGGTGTCGGCGGCGGGCCTGGTGGCGACTCGATCATCGCGCAGTCCTGCGGGATCTCCACCTGTACGGCCGGGTCGCCGGGCGCCGGCGCGCCCGCCGGTGGCTCGTCGACGCGGACCGCGCCGGGCGGCGGCTCCTCGGTGACCGGGGTGTCCACTGTGGATACCTGAACGGTCGCGAGTACCGGGTCCTGGTCCGGCGCGAGCGTGCACGACAGCTCCAGGCTCGGCGGGTCGGTGACCGCGCCGTCTGGCAGGTAGCTGGTCAGCGTGAGCGCGGTGTCGCCGGCGGCGAACACCATCGCTCCCGGCCGGCCGAGGATGGCCGGCACCACGCGCGCCGGCTCGAGCGGCAGCTCGAGGTCGCCATCGGCCGGCAGTTGTACTTGGGAGGTCTCGGTTCCCGACCAGTTCGTCTCGGCCGTCGACCCGCCGTGGGTGATGGTCACGCCGACCCTGGCGACCGCGGTCACCGAGGTGGCGCCGATGGCGGTGAGGTCGGCGAGCGCGGCCTGGGGCACGGCGAGTGCGATGGTCAGGCCGGCCGGGCGCACCGGCTGCTCGACGGTCGCACTGGTCGGCAGGTCGGCGACCAGGTGCACCTCGACCCGCTGCTCACCGGAGGGGAACGGGCACAGGTAGGCCAGCCGACTGTCCACATGGGTCGTCTCGTCCTGCGCCACGGCTGTGGGCAGCGGCCCGATCAACCCGGCCGCCAGCATGGCGACCCCGGCCATGCCCGGTACCGCCAACCACCGCCGACCGCTCATCGTTCCTCCGCTGCTGTCGAAACCGTGCCGGGTGAACCAGCGGTGGGCCCGCTCGGCCGGACTACGACCGGGCGGGCCACCAGCTGGCCCGAACTGTCAGGCAGGAAGGATCTCCTGCGCGGGGCTGACGTCGTAGACGCCGTCGAACGCCGCCGTGTCATTGACATGCAGCAGGCCGAGGCAGTTGTCGGTCGCGTCAACGAACGTGATGGTCAGGGAGAAGTTGGGCACCACGGTCAATTGGTGGGTGTCGTTGTTGTAGTCGCCGGTGACGGTGCCGGCCACCGTCGCCTGACATCCCGGACCGACGATGTCGGCCTCGATGTCGCGGATCTCGCCGGCCACCACCGGGGCGTTGTAGCCAAGCGCGTGCAGCGACCACGGCGTGGCCGCGTTCACGTCGAAGGAGATCAGGCCGGCGAGCAGGCAGTCGTCGAACGTGATGTTGTCGATGTCGGCGACATGGCTGTCCGGCGACGAGAAGGCGGTGATGTCGGCGTGCGATCCCAGGCAGTCCAGGACCTGGTCGGCGCCGCCGTCCGCGGGCCGGACGGTCAGCACGGTCACGCCGGCGTCGCCGTCGGCGTCACCGCCGGGGGTGACGGTCCACCCGGCCGAGGCGGCGGCCGGGGTGGCTCCGATGATGACCGAGGTGAGGGCGGCGACCACTGTCGCCATTCCAAGAAAACGTTTACGCATATGCGATCTTTCCTTTCCCCAACGAGGACGCGTACCGGGATCGCAGCGCGGGTTTCGCAATTCCGAATTTGATTCCGGAATGTTCTTCGTTACGACCCACCATAAGCACGTTACCTACCGGTAACAGCTTCCACAATAAGGGCGCGAGAAAAAGACTTTGGACCTGCGAGAATGCGTCTTGTTTATTACCGGGATGACAATTCGTACCGGCAGGTTTGTCATGAGCGGACAGCGTGCTCATCGTGGCGCCAACCCGGTGATGACCCAGCTGCCGTTCTCCAGCCGCACGGTCACCGACAGCTGGGCCGCGGCGGCGTTCGAGGTACCCGCGTCCGCCCTGGTCGCCGACTGGTCGAGGAACACCAGCACCCGCGCCCGGTCGGCGGACAGCTCCTGCACCGCGGCGGTGACCACCCGCGTGGTGAGCACCAGCTTCTGCGTGGGCGCCTCCGCCCTGATCTGCTCGAAGAGCTTGTCGTAGGCCGCTCGGGCCGACCCGCGCAGCACCTCGTCGGCGGCCGCCTGGGTCTCCTCGGTGCGGTCGTAGGCGTAGGACAGGATCCGGTTGAGCGCCGAGGTGACCGCCGAGCTCACCTCGGCGGTGCGCCCGGCGTCGACCAGCGCGGCGTTGTCCGACGACGACGCGCGCAGCTCCGCGGTGCGCACGAGGAACCAGCCGCCGAGCCCGGCCAGCAGCGCGGCCACGACCAGCACCGCCACCAGCGGCCGGCGCCCGGCGCGCAACCAGCCGAACCGCCCGCGCTGCGGGGTGTCGTCGGCCGGCTCCAGCTCGGCGACATCCTCGTCCGTGTCGGGTTCAGAGACCTTGGCGGTCATCGGCGCACTCCCTAACTGGCGCCAAGGGGCACCCGGTCGAGGGCGGACATCAGCCAGCCGTCGTCGGTACGTTCGAGCCCGGCGACGAACCGGTTTCGCTTGGTGTTGACCGGTTGGCCGTCCTTGGTGGTCTCGATCACCACGGACACCAGCAGTTTCGCCGTGCCGGTGCGCACATCCAGCTCGCTCACCGCGGCGTCGAGCACCCGGCCGGTGGCGACCGTGCCGCCCGTGCGCAGCGTTTCCCTGACCTTGTCGTCGGTGGCCGCCAGCTCGTCGCGCAGCGCCCCGGTCGACACGTCCAGCCAGCGCTCGATCCCACCGTCCACATCGGCGGAGTCCAATGTGGTCAACCGGATGACGTGCGCGCGGGTGGTGGCGAGCACCTCGTCGCGGGTCTGCGCGTAGGCAACCGAGGTGTCGTTGCTCGCCTGCCACCAGGAGAAGCCGGCCCAGCCGGCGAAGCCGAGCGCGGCCACCAGCACGGCCACCGCCACCCGCAGCGGCCAGCGCGGCGCGCGCTGCTCGGTCACTTCGTCAGCCACAGCAGCTCCTCCAGGTTGCCGGCAACGTCCGTCAGCTCGGGCGCACCGAGCGGTCCGGGAAGCCGGGCACCGCCACCGGGCACCACTGGCTCGGGCACGCCACCGTTCGGCGCGTGCTGGGAACCGCGCACCAACCGCTCGTCGCCTGCCGGCAGGGTGCAGCCGGCGTTGGGGTTCATCGGCCGCTGGCTGGTCTCCTCGCCCGGTCGGTACACAGTGGACTCGTAGCCGGTGACGCACGGCTCCGGGTCGAAGAACGCCAGCACGAGCGAGAGGCTGCTGGTGTCCGGGGTGATCGCGGTCGAGGTCGCCGCGACCGCCTTGGGCGTCATCACGAACAGCTGCTCCATGCCGTCCAGCCGGGAGTCGAAGATCTGCGCGGTGGTCAGCAGGTTGGCCGCCAGCACCGACAGCCCGGGATTGTTGTCCGCCAACAACTCCGAGAGCTGGGTCGCGGCCTGGGGGGCCGCGCCGATCAGCTCCCGCAGGTCGCCGTCGGCGGCGGCCAGCTCGGCGGCGAACAGCTTGGCGTTGCCGGAGAACGAGCGCCAGGCCGCCGACGAGTCGACCTGGGTGCGCAGCACCACCGCGCCGTCGTCGATCAGGCTCACCGTCTGCGGCAGGTGGTCGGCCGCGGTCTCGGTGAAGTCCACCGTCGAGTCGAGCAGCACCTGCAGGTGTGGGCCGGTGTCGCGCATCGCGACGTACAGCTCGTCGACCACCGTCCGCAGCGACTCGGCCGGCACCGACGCGGAGAACGCCGACATGTTGGACAGCAGGTCGGTCACCGGCGGCGGCACCGCGGTCACCGACTTCGGGATCACCGAGTCGCCGTCCAGGTAGGGCCCCTGCTCGGTGCTCGGCCGCAGATCGACGTACTGCTCACCGATCGCCGACCGGTTGGCCACGACCGCCTTGGCGTCCACCGGGATCGGCGGCGCGTCGTCGTCGATGTGCAGGTCGGCTTCCATGCCGTCGTCGGTCAGCCGCAGCTCGCCGACCCGGCCGACCGCGACCCCGCGGTAGGTCACCTCGCTGTTGGTGAACACCCCGCCGCCCTCGTCGAGCTGCAGCCGCACCACATAGGACCCACCGCCGAACAACCGGTCCAGGCCGGCGTAGTTGGCGCCGACGAACGCGACCGCCGACAGCGCGATCACCACGAACGCGACGAGCTGGATCTTCACCGTCCTGGTGAGCATCAGCGACCTCCACTCGTGGCGGTGTCGGCGGGCGGCAGCGGCAGCAGCGGCGGCAGCGGCTCCTGGTAGTCCGGCGCGGGCTCCATGGTGACGAACACGTTGAGGTAGTCGCCCTTCGCGCCAGCCAGCACCTCGTCGGTGAACGGGAACGTCGGCAGGATCTCCAGCGCCTGCGGCAGGTCCTGGCCGGCGTCGGCGAGCCGGTCGAGCAGCGGCGCGAGCGCGGTGAGGTCGGCGACCATGTCCTCGCGGGCGCGGTTGATGGTGTCCACCGCGACGTCGGACAGCGCGTCCAGCGACTGGAGCATGGTGACCAGCGCGCCGCGCTGCTCGGACAGCGCCGCCAGCCCCGGAGTCAGGTCGGTCAGCGCGCCCTCGATCTGGTCGTCGCGGGCGGCGAGCGTGGTGCTCAGGTGGTTCAACCCGTCGAGGGCGGCGGTGATGTCGCCCCGATGGCTGTCCAGCTCGGTCACCAGTTCGTCCACATTGGCCAGAAAGGCCTTGATCTCGGTCTCGTTGCCGGACAGCACGTTCGTCAGCTCGCGGTTGATCGTCTGCAGCTGCCCGATGCCACCACCGTTGAGCAGCAGGGACAGCGCGCCGAAGACCTCCTCGACCTCGGTGTGCCGGTTGGTCCGGTCGGCGGTGATCAGCGCGCCGTCGGCCAGCTTGGCGTTCGGCGCCGGCTCGCCCTGCTGGCGGAACGGCTCGGCGAGCTCGACGAACTTCTCCCCGAGCAGCGAGGACTGGCGCAGGCTGGCCACCGCGTCCGCCGGCAACGCGACGTCACCGTTGACCGCGAGCACGACCTGCGCGGTCCAGCCGTCCTCGCCGCCGAGACCGATCGACTCGACCCGGCCGACCACCACGTCGTTGACCTTCACCGAGGCCTGCGGCACCAGGTCGAGCACGTCGGCGAACTGCACGGTGACCAGGTAGGGATGGTCGCCGAGATCCGCGCCGCCGGGCAGCGGCAGGTCGTAGATGCCGTCGGTGCCCACCGCCGAGCAGCCGGCGGCCAGCACGAGCGTGACGGCCGCGGCGAGCCGGGCGGCGGCGCGGCGGATCATCGCCCACCGCCGGTCACCGGCATCGGCATCGGCGGCGCGCCGGGGTAGAGGTAGTCCAGCAGCACGCTGCGGCCCTGCAGGCTGCCCGACTCCTGGTCGAACGCCTGGTAGACGTTGGTGACCGCGAGCGGGATGACGTCCAGCGTCTCGGCCACCGCCTCCCGGTTGTTCACCAGCTGCTGGGTCGTCTTCGCCAGTTTGTCCACATTGGACTTGATGGCGGCCCGGTTGTCGCGGATGAACACCTGGATGTCGGCCAGCGCGGTGCCCAACGTGTCCAGCGCGGTGGACAGCTCGCCCCGGTCGGCGGCCAGCGTGCGCCACACCTGGTCGAGCTGGGTGTTCACGCTGAGGATCTGCCGGTCGTTGCCGGCGAGCATGGTGGTGAACCGCTGCAGCTCGTCGACCGTGGCGAACAGGTCGTCGGCCGAGCCGGACAGCGTCCTGGCCGCCTCGGCGAAGTTGCGCACGCTCTCGTTGAACGCCGCGCCGTTGCCGCGCAGGTTCTCCGCACCGGTGTCGAGCAGCTCGGACAACGCGCCCTCGCTGTTGGCGCCGTCCGGGCCGAGCGCGCTCACCAACGTGTCCAGGCTCGCGTACAGCTCGTCGAGCTCGACCGGGGTCGCGGTGCGCGACTGCGGGATCACCGCGCCGTCGCCGAGGAGTTGGCCGCCGCCGGCCAGATCGGTGAGCTGGACGTACCGGTCGGAGACCACGCTCGGCGCGACCACCACCGCCGCGGTGTCCCGCGCGACCCGCACCTCGGGGTCCACTGTGAACACCACCTCGACCCGCTCGCCGCGCGGGGTGACCGACTCCACCGCACCGACCCGCACGCCGAGCACCTGCACGTCCGAGCCCGGGTAGACCCCGACCGCGCGGCCGAAGTACGCGGTGACCCGCATGGCGCCGTCACTGGTGAAGATCCACCACAGGACGCCGGCGGTGACCACGGCGAGCACCGTGAGGATCGCGCCAAACCGCTTCATCGGTCACCGCCCTCTGGTCGCGGCGGCATACAGGGGTTCCGGTTCTCCGGTTCGAGGCCGCACAGGTAGTTGTCGATCCACCGGCCGCTGCCGTTGGCGTTGTTCACCAGCCGGAAGTACGGCCCGGCGGCTTCCAGGCTGCGATCGAGGTCGTCGGCGTGCCGCCGCAGTACGTCGGTCACGATGTCCAGTTTGGACAGTGCGGGGCCGAGCTGGCGCTGGTTGTCCGCGACCACCCCGGACAGCTCCCTGGCGAGGTCGGTGGTGCCGACGAGCAGGTTGTGGATGGCGTCGCGGCGGGCGGCCAGCTCGGTCAACAGCAGGTCGCCGTCCTTGATGAGCTGGTCGAACTCGGTGTTCGAGCCAGCCAGGGTCCTGGTGACCTGGCGGGTGTTGGCGAGCAGCTCGGCGAGTTGCGCGTCCCGCGAGGAGATCGTCCTGGACAACGCGGTCAGCCCGTCGAGCGCGGACCGCACGTGTGCCGGTGAGTCGGCGAAGGTGTCCGAGATCGTGCGGAAGCTCTCCGCGAGCTGGTCGGTGTCGATCGCGCCCGCCGTGCTCGCCAGGCCCTCGAACGCCTCGGTGACGTCGTAGGGGGTCACCGTCCGGTTGAGCGGGATCGCGACGTCCGGGTCGAGCGCGGTGCTCCCGGTCGGGTGCAGCGCGAGGAACTTGCGGCCGAGCAGGGTTTTCAGCTTGATGGCGGCGGTGGTCGCGTCGCCGATCCAGGCGTCCTGGATCCGGAAGGTGACCACGACCTTGTCCACCACCAGTTCCACGTCGGTGACCTCACCGACCTTGATGCCGGCCACCCGCACCTCGTCGTCCTGGCGCAACCCGGCGGCCTCGCTGAACTCGGCGGTGTACTTCGTGCCGCCGCCGATCACCGGCAGGTCCTGGTAGAAGAAGACCCCGAAGACGATCGCGATCAGGGCGACGGTGCCGATCACCCCGATGGGCACGGGGTTGCGTTCCCGGAAGGACTTCATCGCGCGCACCTCTCGGCGTCCACAATGACCTCCGTCGGCGGGTCGGTGAGCAGGGTCCCCTCACACAGGTAGAAGTTGAGCCAGGAGCCGTAGGTGGCGGTGGCGCCGACCGCCTGGAACTTGGCCGGCAGCAGGTCCAGCAGCCTGGCCAGCTCGTCCTGCCCGGCCGCCAGGTTCGTCGACAGCCGGCCGAGACCGGCGATGCTGTCCTTGAGCGGCTTGCGTGACTGGTCCAGCAGGCCGGCGGTGGCCACGGTGAGGTCACCGATGCCCTCGATCGACTCGCCGATCGCCACCCGGTCGCCGGCCAGCCCGCTGACCAGCCGCTGCAACGTGGAGACCAGTGTGGACAGTGCGTCGCCCTGGCCGTTGATGGTGCGCAGCACCGAGTTCAGGTTCTCGATCACCCGGCCGATGACCTCGTCCCGGTTGGCCAGTGTCGCGGTCAGCGAACCGGTGTGCGCCAGCAGGCTGTCGACCGTGCCGCCCTCACCCTGCAGCACCTGGACGATCTCACCGGACAGCGAGTTCAGCTCGTCCGCGGACAGCCCCTGGAACAGCGGCTTGAACCCGTTGAACAGGTCGGTGAGGTCGAGTGCTGGCGTTGTCCGGTCGAGCGGGATCTCCTCGCCGGCCGACATCCGGTCCGAAATGGACGTGTCGCCGCGCTCGAGCGCGATGTAGCGCTGGCCGACCATGTTGCGGTACTTGATGGTCGCCCGGACGTCGGCCGGCAGCCGCATCGACCGGTCGACCGAGAACGTCACCCTCGCCAGGTGACCGTCCACGATGGACAGCTCGTCGACCTGACCGACGCGCACCCCGGACACCCGCACGTCGTCGCCCGGGTTGAGCGACGTGACGTCGGTGAACCTGGCCGCGTAGCTGATGGTGTCCCCCAGCCCGGTGTTGCTGATGGACACCGCGAGCACGGCCGTGGCCAACCCGGTGACCACCACGAAGATCAGCGCCTTGATCAGCGGCCCGGCGAGCTTCCTCATCGCAGGGTCACCTCCGTGCCGCGGTAGAGCGGGCCGACCAGCACGCTGCTCCAGTCCGGCACCTCGCCCGGTCCGAGGAGGGTGGCGATGAGCTCCTGCTCCTGCGGGGAGTTCGCCAGCCCGAGGTCACCGTCGGCACCGGTGAGCAGCGGGTGGCCACTGCTGCCGGTCGGCGCGGCGACAACGCCTTTGGTCGGCGCCACCCCGCTCGGATAGCAGCGCGGACCACCGGTCTGGTCGTAGACCGGGGCGTCGCGGCCCGGCTCGTACTTGCCCCGGGACTGGGTGATCGTGGCCTCGATGTGCAGCCCCGGCTTGTCGGTGCCCTTGCCGAGCACCCGGTCCATCGACGGTTTGAGGTCGGTCAGTGCCTTGAGGGTGCAGGGAAAGCTCGGCGAGTAACGGGCCGCGAGCTCCAGCGGCTCACGGCTGCTCGCCGCCAGCTGGATGAGGTTCTCCTTGTTGTTGCGCAGGAAGATGGTCACGTCCTGGGACGAGGAGGTGACCTGCGCGTACAGGTCGGTCAGCTCGACGCGCTGGTCGGCGACCGTGTTCAGCGTGGTGGCCGACTCGGTGAGCGCGTCGAGCAGGTCCGGCGCGATGTCCCCGTACAGCACGCTGACCTCGGCGAGGTCACGCAGGTCGGCGGTGAGGGTCGGCAGGTTGGGGTTGAACTCCTCGAGGTAGGCCGCGGTGGTCACCAGGGTGTCGCCGAGCTGCTCGCCCCGGCCGTCCAACGCGGTCGAGATGGCCGTGAGGGTGACCGAGAGCTTGTGTGGCTGCACGGCTTTGAGCACTGGCAGCAGGTCGTCGAACACCCGCTCCAGCTCGATCGCGTTGGCCGAGCGGTCCTGGTGGATGACGTCGCCCTCCGCGATCGCCTCCGCGTCCGTCGAGTCCGGAATGGACAGTTGGACATAGCGCTCGCCGAACAGCGTCTTGGGGACCAGCAACGCGGTGACGTCCTTGGGAATCCGGTCGACCTTCGCCGGCTCGAGGGCCAGCTCGATCGCCGCGCCCTCGGTCGTGCGGTTGATCGAGCGCACGTCGCCGACCACCACCCCGCGCGCCTTGACCTCAGAGGAGTCGTTGAGCTGGTTGCCGACCCGGTCCGTGCGCAGCGTCACGAGCACCACATCGGTGAACTTCTCCTGGTAAACCTGGATGGCGAAGGTCGCCAGCAACACCATCACCACGAGGAAGACCACCCCGGCCGAACGCCGAACCAGCTTGCTTCCGATCATCCCGCCACCTGCACAGTCGTTGTGGCGCCCCAGATCGCGAGGCTGAGGAACAGGTCGATGACGTTGATCGCGACGAGTGAGGTGCGCACCGACCGGCCAACCGCGACCCCGACCCCCGCCGGACCGCCGGACGCGCGATAGCCGTAGTAGCAGTGCGTCAGCACCACGACCACGCTGAACACCAGCACCTTGCCGAACGAGTACAGGACGTCGATCGGCGGTAGGAACAGGTGGAAGTAGTGGTCATAGGTGCCGGCCGACTGCCCGAAGAACCACACGGTGACCTGCCGCGAGGCCACATAGGACGTCAGCAGGCCGATCGCGTACAACGGGATGATCGCGAGGAAACCCGCGATGATCCGCGTGGTCACCAGGTACGGCACGCTCGGCACGCCCATCACCTCGAGCGCGTCGATCTCCTCCGAGATCCGCATCGCGCCGAGCTGCGCGGTGAAGCCACAACCGACCGTCGCCGACAGCGCGATGCCGGCGACCAACGGCGCGATCTCGCGGGTGTTGAAGTAGGCGGAGATGAAGCCGGCCAGCGCGGAGGTGCCGACCTGGTTGAGTGCGGAGTACCCCTGGATGCCGACGACCGAGCCGGTGAAGGCGGTCATGCCGACCATCACGCCGATCGTGCCGCCGATCACCGCGAGCGCGCCGGAGCCGAAGCTGACCTCGGCGAGCAGCCGGACGATCTCCCTGCCATAGCGGCGGATCGCCCTCGGGATCCACAGCAGTGCCTTGACGAAGAAGAAGATCTGGTCGCCGAGGACGTCGAGGAAGGTGAACCGCCGGTCGACCGACTCCATGACCCGTTGCTGGATCCGGGGACGGGGTCTTTCGGTGATCGTCATGTCATGCCCCCTTCGGCGGCACGACCTGCATGTACAGGGTGGTGAGGATCAGGTTCAGCAGGAACAGCAACAGGAAGGTGATCACCACCGACTGGTTCACCGCGTCGCCGACGCCCTTGGGGCCCCGGCCGGGGTTGAGCCCGCGGTAGGCGGCGACCACACCGGCGACGAAGCCGAAGATGACCGCCTTGATCTCGCTGATCCACAGGTCCGGCAGCTGGGCGAGCGCGGAGAAGCTGGCCAGATAGGCACCCGGGGTGCCGTCCTGCATGATCACGTTGAAGAAGTAGCCGCCGAGCACGCCGACCACCGAGACCAGCCCGTTGAGGAACGCGGCCACCCCCATCGCGGCGAGCACCCTGGGCACGACCAGGCGCTGCACCGGGTTGACCCCGAGCACCTCCATCGCGTCGATCTCCTCGCGGATGGTCCGAGACCCCAGGTCCGCGCACATGGCCGAGCCGCCGGCGCCCGCGATGAGCAGCGCGGTCACCACCGGGCTCGCCTGTTGGATGATCGCGAGCACGCTGGCCGCGCCGGTGAACGACTGCGCGCCGATCTGGGTGGTCAGCGAGCCGAGGTGCAGCGCGATGACCGCGCCGAACGGGATCGCCACCAGCGCGGCGGGCAGCAGCGAGACGCTGGCGATGAACCAGAACTGGCCGATGAACTCGCGGAACTGGAAGGGACGCTTGAAGGTGCAGCGGATGACCTCGAGGCCCAGCGCGTAGAGCCGGCCGGTCTGCCGCAGTGCCGCCAGCCCGGTGAAGTTCCGTTTGGTGTTCTGCTGGCTCATCGCCCGAACCGGTCCGTCGGCTCGAGACTCGACAGGATGCTCTGCCGGGCGGCGGGTGGCAGCGTGTGCAGGATGCGCATGACCCGGTCCTTGCGCCGGCGCACCCCCTGGCGTTCGGGCAGTCCCGGCGTCGGTTCGAGCTGGGGCGGCACGCCGTGGATCTGGTCGGCGCCGAGGTCGATGCCGGCGGCGATCTCGGCGGCCATGGTGGCCTCGTCCTTCTCCTCGCTCATCCCGATCGGCCCGATCCGGCTGCCGTTGAGGAACTGCTTGACCGCCGGCTCCTCGCTGGTCAGCAACACCTCGCGCGGGCCGAACATGACCAGTTCCCGGCGGAACAGCATGCCGATGTTGTCCGGCACGGTGCGCGCGACGTTGATGTTGTGGGTGACGATCAGGATGGTCGCGTCGATCTGCGCGTTCAGGTCCAGCAGCAGCTGGGAGATGTAGGCCGTGCGGACCGGGTCGAGGCCGGAGTCCGGCTCGTCGACCAGGATGATCTTCGGGTCGAGGACCAGCGCGCGGGCCAGGCCGGCGCGTTTGCGCATGCCGCCGGAGATCTCGCCGGGGAGCTTGCGCTCCGCGCCGGCGAGGCCGACCATGTCCATCTTCTCGCTGACGATGCGCCGGACCTCGGTCTCGGACTTCTTCGTGTGCTCGCGCAGCGGGAAGGCGATGTTGTCGTAGAGGTTCATCGAGCCGAACAGGGCGCCGTCCTGGAACAGCACGCCGAACAGCTTCCGAATGTCGTAGAGTTTGTGCTCCGAACAGCGGACAAGGTCGATACCGTCGATGACGATTGAGCCCGTGTTGGGTTTCAGCAACCCGACCAGACATTTCAGGAACACGGACTTCCCGGTGCCGGAAGGGCCAAGCAACACGCTGACCTCACCGACCGGCAGCGTCAACGTGACGTCCTGCCAGATTCGCTGGCGCCCGAAGGATTTTCCCAATCCCTCGACGGCCACCTCGACGCCCATCCACACCTCCGCCGGGGACAACGCAGGCGCTGTTACGACGTGCCGGACAGCCCGTCACATCGAATTAAACGTCGGCGTTTATTACCGGGGAGTAGGTTAGTTCGGGCCATTCTCGGTGGCAAGAAGCGGGGTCGAAGCCCCCAATTCTTGCCTTGCCGTGACAGTTCCGCACCCCTGTCTTGTCCGCAGGTGCGCAATTTTGACGAACGGCCAGGACAGCCGTCAGCGGGCCGTCAGTGGGCGAAGTGCCGGGTGCCGGTCAGGTACAGCGACACCCCGGCGGCCTCCGCCGCGGCGATGACCTCCGCGTCCCGCACCGAACCGCCCGGCTGGACGATCGCCCGCACGCCCGCGTCCAGCAACAGCTGCGGACCGTCCGGGAACGGGAAGAACGCGTCCGAGGCCGCCACCGATCCCGCGGCCCGCTCACCGGCCCTGGCCACGGCCAGCCGGGCGGCGTCCACCCGGTTCACCTGGCCCATGCCGACGCCGACGGTGGCCCCGCCCGCGGCCAGCACGATCGCGTTGGACTTGACCGCGCGGCAGGTGCGCCAGGCGAACGCCAGGTCGGCCAGCACGTCGTCGTCGGCCGGCTTGCCGGTGGCCAGGGTCCAGGACGCCGGATGGTCGCCGTCGGCGTCGATCAGGTCCATCGACTGCATCAGCAGCCCACCGGACACCGCGCGGATCTCCGCGCCGCCCCGGCGCGGCGCCGGCGCGACCAGGATGCGCACGTTCTTCTTCCGCGTCAACACCTCCACCGCGCCCTCGGCATAGGACGGCGCGACGATCACCTCGGTGAACACCTCAGCCACCTGCTCGGCCATGTCGACGGTCACCTCGCGGTTGGCGGCGATCACCCCGCCGAAGGCGCTCAACGGGTCGCAGGCGTGTGCCTTGCGGTGTGCGTCGGCCACCGCACCCACACCGTCCACAGTGGACACCGCGATGCCACACGGGTTGGCGTGCTTGATGATCGCCACGCAGGTCTGCTCGTGATCGTGCGCCGCCCGCCAGGCGGCGTCCGCGTCGGTGTAGTTGTTGTACGACATCTCCTTGCCGTGCAACTGTTTCGCGGTCGCCAGTCCGTCGCCGCCGTGGCTGGACACGTACAACGCGGCCTGCTGGTGCGGGTTCTCGCCGTAGCGCAACACGTTCTGCCGCTGCCAGCTCGCGCCGACCCAGCTGGGCAAGTCCTCGTCCGCCGGCGCCAGCGCACTGCCCATCCAGGACGCCACCGCGATGTCGTAGGACGCGGTGTGCCGGTAGGCGTCCACCGCGAGCCGCTGGCGGTCGGTCAGCGTGAAGCCGCCGTCGCGGACCTGTTCGAGCAGCCAGTCGTACCGCGTGGGATCCACGACCACCGCGACCGAGGCGTGGTTCTTGGCCGCCGCGCGCACCATCGCCGGGCCACCGATGTCGATCTGCTCCACACACTCGTCGGCCGACGCGCCGGCGGCCACCGTCCGCTCGAACGGGTACAGGTTCACCACCAGCAGATCGAACGGCTCGATGCCGAGCCCGGCGAGCTGCTCGACGTGCGCCGGCTTGCGCAGGTCGGCGAGCAGCCCGGCGTGCACCCTCGGGTGCAGCGTCTTCACCCGGCCGTCCAGTGACTCCGGGAACCCGGTGACCTGCTCGACCGGCGTCACCGGCACCCCGGCGTCGGCGATCGTGCGGGCGGTACCGCCGGTCGACACGATCTCCACGCCGTTCGCGTGCAGGCCGGTCGCCAGTTCGAGCAGCCCAGCCTTGTCCGACACCCCGATGAGGGCCCGGCGAACCGGGCGCCGCTCGTCAGTCACTCCGATGCTCACCTTTCGTCCGCGCACCGTGTAGCCCTCCCTGGCCAACAGTGCGATCACCTCGACCAGCAGCCGCCGTTCCACGACCTTGATCCGTTCGTGCAGCGTCGCGACATCGTCGTCCGGCGCCACCGCAACCGCTTGCTGGGCCACGATCGGCCCGGTGTCCACCCCCGCGTCGACCAGGTGCACGGTGCACCCGGTGACCGCGACGCCGTAGGCCAGCGCGTCGGCCACCGCGTGCGCGCCGGGGAACGCCGGCAGCAGCGCGGGATGGGTGTTGACCACCCGACCGGCGAACCGCGCGAGGAACGCCGGCCCGAGGATCTTCATGAACCCGGCCGACACGACCAGGTCCGGCTGGTAGGCCGCGACGGCATCGGCCAGCGCGACATCCCAGGCGGCGCGGTCGGCATGGTCGCCGAGCCGCACGACGAAGCCCGGCACCCCGGCCCGCTCGGCCCTGGCGAGCCCCTCGATGCCCGGCCGGTCCGCACCGACGGCGACCACGCGCACCGGGAACCGAGGAGTCGTGCTCGCGTCGAGCACGGACTGCAACAAGGTTCCCGAACCGGAGACCAGCACGACGACCCGCACGGGGACGCCCGGCCGCACCGAGGTCGACTCACTCAGCGGGAACTCCAGAAATCACGCATACCCGCAGCTTAACCAGCGGGTCCGCCGGTTGGGTCGCCGGCCTTGGCCGGCTCGGCGACCGCGACCCCACCGTCAACCCCGCCGTCATCCTCGCTGTCGACCTCGTCCGCAACCTCGTCCTCGACGCCGTCCATGGCCGGTGGCTTCCGGAACCAGACCACGAGTGCCGCCGGCACCCCGACGGCCAGCACCAGCGCCACCGACACCGCCGGGGCACGCATCGACACCGGGTCGAAGGCGCCGTTGCCGAGCCGGCCGCCGGCACTGCCCGCGAGCAGCACGATCGCCACCGCGACCACCCCGACGGCCACCGCGACCGCCCGCAACCGGACCACCGGCTGCTCGGCGACGTACCGCAGCCGCCGGCCGACCAGAATGCCGACCGCCACCGGCAGCAGGGCCAACACCGGCCACCACACCGCCTGCTCCTCTGGCAACGCGGCCAGCAGCGGCACGCCGGGCACCGGACCGCCGGTGAACGTCAGCGGCGAGACCTCCAGACCACCGATGGCGAACCCCGGACCGGCCAGGAACGCCGTGCCCGCGATCACCGCGTTCGGTAGGTAGCCAAGGCACAGCAACACCATGCCGACCACGTCGCCGGCCCCGGACGCGGACGCGGCGAACAGGTCCCGCGCGGTGGTGATCGAGGTGAGCAGCCCGAAGCCGGCCACCGCGGCGCCCGCGGTGAGCAGCAGCGCGAGCGCGACCGCGCCGGCGGCCAGCCCACGCACCGCGACCTCGTCGAGGCGGGCGACCAGCACGCCGGTCAGCCCACCTCGGCGCAGCACCCCCACGGTCGCGGCGATCGCGGCGAGCAGCGCCGGATAGTAGAACGCGGCCAGCGGGTCGAGCTCGACGAGCCGGCCGGGCGGCAGCAGCGCCACCGTCAGCCCGCAGACCCCGTGCGCGACGGTGATCGCGGCGACCACCCGGACCCCCGCCAGTGGGGTGACCGGGCCGAGCCGGGTGATCGCGGCGCCGGCCGCCCCGCAGGCGAGCACCATCACCAGCAGCGTCGGCAACAACGGCAGCGCGCCGAAGTCGACCCCACCGATGGCGACCGGCACCTGGTAGGCGGCCAGCCAGCTCGGTAACGCGGCGCCGAGTACGCCCGTGGCGGACAGGTGCGCGAACCGCGCGGCGGCGGTGACCAGCGCCAGCAACCCGGCGATGACCGCGTAGCCGAGGACCGGCGGGACGGCCGCGGCCAGTGCGAGTACCTGGATCCTGGTCAGCCGCGACACCGGCGCTGGCTGAGGAGGTGCCATGGCACCCACTGTCACATGTGGACTCGAACGGTTCGGCCGTGCCACGCCGCCCGGTCATCACATCAGGTGAATGTAGGCGTTCGCCGCACGTCAATGGGGGTGGCACCGGAGTCCGGTGCCACCCCCATCGGGTGATGTCGAGCAGCGTTATTGCTGCGGGTAACCCCCGGGCGGCGTGCCCGGCTGCTGCTGCTGGCCGAACTGGCCCTGCTGCGGCGCGAAGGTGGTCTGCTGACCGGGCTGCGGCGCGGGCGGCTGCGGCTGGCCGTACTGCGGCTGCTGCGGGGCCTGCTGGAACGCGCCGGATGGCGGGTACATGCCGCCCGGCTGCTGGGCATACGGGTTGGGCGCTGGCGGCTTGATGATGCCGAGGTCGAGCAGCAGCCCGGCGATGGCGGCGAGCATCTGGATGATGCCGAAGATCATCACCATGATGCCGCCGGCACCCAGGTCGCCGTTCGCGGTGAAGACCGTGAACAGGAAGGCCCACACCCCGGAGAACACCAGGACGGCCGGCACCAGGCCCGGCTTCTTGTCCTCGCCCGGCAGGATGACCTTCACGCTGAGCAGCCCGCCGGCCAGCAGGATCGCCGGCACCCAGCCGTAGCCGCCCTCGTAGAAGGACACGTCCCCGGCGTCGGTGATGCTGGCGAAGGACAGGAACAGGATCAGAACGCCCAGACCAGCGACGACGAGGTGCGCGATCTGCGGCAAGCCGAGCTTGAGCCCGCTCCCCGGCGGGGGGCCGTAGCCACCCGGGCCTTGTAGCGGCTGCTGCGGGCCTTGGCCGGGGTATCCACCCGGCTGGCCGCCTGGGAACGTCATCGCGTTGCTCTCCTCAGCTCACTTGACGCGATTACTACGGAAACGGTCGAGCCGGCGGGTAGAGCCAACTCCACACGACTCCGACGACCGTCAGCCCGGAGAGGTTCCCCCGAACACCGACCATTGTCGGACCTCTACTCGTGGCCGGACGCTACACCAGCGTCCGGCCCACCCTGCGGCTGGCTCGCGGACGAGCTCAGCTCAACTTGGCCACCAACTGCCGGGCGAGTTCGGCGGTTTCCGACGGGGTCTTGCCGACCCTGACCCCCGCC
>NZ_BAAGXS010000016.1:0-33469 GCF_054779715.1 Actinophytocola sediminis
CTGGCGCGCCACCGCGCGGGCCTCGGCCGCCTCGGCGGTCTCCTGCCGGTCCAGCGCGGCGCTGAGCCGGGTGGCCTGGTCGGCGCGGACGCGGTCGACGAAGCCGGCGCCGTCGAGGAAAGCACCGGGGTCGGCGGCGGCCAGCAGCGCGCGGAGCCCGGACGGCTGGCCGAGCGAGGTGTACACGGCCGCCGAGTAGGCGTCCACGTCGGCCTGCTGGGCGGCGACGACCTCGTCGGCCCGTTCCCTGGCCACGCGGGCGGCGTTCGCGGCGCCGGTGGCCGAGGCCAGGTCGCGTTCGGCGTCGTGGATGCGCGCGGACAGGTCGCCGAGGTCGCGTTGCACGTCGGTGGCGGTCCGCTGGAGCTTGGCGACCTCCTGGTCGGCGAAGGCCGCGCCCGGCCGGGGGTCGGTCGGCGGTGCCCCCGGCGCGACCCCGGCCTCGACCTGGTCGCCGCCCGGCGGCTGCGCGCCGGCCGGCGGCGCCACGACAAGGACGGCGAGCACCAGCGCGACGCCAACCCCTACCCGCATCCGGCCGCCCCTTCTTCCCTGTCCGTAACAACGGCGTACCTGGGTCAGGGATGCGCCACCAGATCGGGTGAATCGCGGCTCAGGAGCGGCCCAGGCGCGCCAGCAGCACGGCGGAGGGCACCGGATGCGCGCCCCGGCGGCGAACCGAGTCGGCCACCGCGCGGTCGGAGGTCACCACGACCACCGGCCGCCCCTCCGGCTCGGCGGTCACCAGCGCGCGGATCACGTCGTCGGCCAGCACGCCGGGATCGCTGAACAGGACCCGCACGCCCCGGGGAGCGGTGGTCGGCACCGCGACCACCCCGGCGCCGTCGAAGACCAGCGTGACCTCGGCCGAGGTACGCGCGGCCAGCGCGGCCAGCTGCCGGATCAGCCGGTCGCGCTGGTCGGACAGGGACAGCTCCGGGTAGCCGGTCTTGGTCACGTTGTACCCGTCGACCACCAGATGCACCGACGGCAACGCGAGCAGCCGGTCCAGCGCGGCCGGGTCCTCCACCCGGCCGACCGAGCCGTGGGCCTCCGTCGCGCCGCGCACCAGGTCGGCCGGGCGCGGACCGGCGCCGCCGAGCGCGAGCTCGCGGCGCAGCCCGGTTACCGCGCCGTCGAGGGTGTCGACCAGCAGCGCGAGCCGGACCTCGTCGGCCTGGCGGGCCTCCCTGGCGGACTGGCGGGCGATGTCGGCGTCGGCCTCCGCGCGGCTGGCCCGTGCCCGCTCGGTCTCCGCCCGCTCGTGCTCCCGGTCGCGTTGCTCGGTCAGCGCCGCGACCCTGGCGGCCGTCTCGCCGTGCGCCCTGGCGATCTCCGAGCTGGCGCTGGCGGCCTCGTCCTTGGCCTCGCGAACCTTGACTCCCTGTTCGCGCAGGCGTTTGCGCAGCCGTTCCAGCTCGACGTCGGCCTCCTGCCTGGCCTTGGCCACCGCGTCCTGGACCGACTCCAGCTCACCGCGCAGCTTGGCCAACTCGCCCTCGGCCCGCTCCGCGCGCACGACGGCGGCGTCGCGCTGGGCACGTAAGGAGGCGTCGGATGCCCGGCGGGCGACCAGCTCGAGGTAGTGGCCCGCGGTGTCCTCGCCGAGCAGCACCGCGGCCGCGGCCACCGCGATCGGGTCCTCGCCGCTCAGGTCGAGCGCGGCCGGCCGGTTCTTGCGGCACCACTCGACCACCGCGGTCCGGAAGGCCATCGAGTCGCGCAGGTTCGCGATGATCGGCCCGCTGCCCAACCTGGCCCGCTTGGCCGGGGTGAACCGGGCGACCGCGCGCAGCTGCTGGGGGATGTCCACCGGCGGTAACGCGCCGATGGCGTCGGCGCCGAGCTCCGCGATCCGGGTACGCACCGCGTCCGGCAACGCCGTCCAGTCCACAGTGGACTGGACGGGCTCCGGGGAGTCCCCGAGCTCGTCCGGTCCGACCGGATGGAGTGACGGTGCCATCCCCCAAGGTTAGTCTGCTGGTCGCGGCGGCACTCGACGGCTTTCCCGGCCCGTTCTGTCGGTGCGCTCCGCTAGCTTGCCCGACCATGCCGAAGATGGATGGCCAGCTCGCCTTCGACGAGCTGGGCACTCCCCTGCGCTCGACCACGTTCGTGGTGTTCGACCTGGAGACCACCGGGGTCAGCGACGAGGACACGATCACCGAGTTCGGTGCGGTCAAGATCAGGGGCGGCGAGGTGCTCGGCGAGTTCGCCACGCTGGTCGACCCCGGCCGGGGCATCCCGCCGGAGGTCGTCTCACTGACCGGGATCACCGACGCGATGGTGCACGCCGCCCCGCGCCTGGACGCCGTGCTGCCCGCGTTCCTCGAGTTCGCGGCGGGCGCGGTGCTGGTCGCGCACAACGCGGGCTTCGACACCAACTTCGTCCGCAAGGCCTGCCTGCGCCACGGCTACCGGTGGCCCAAACCCACCGTTGTGTGCACCGTCCAGCTCGCCCGCCGGATGCTGACCAGGGACGAGGCGCCCAGCTGCCGGCTCTCGGCGCTGGCCGAGCTGTTCGGCGCGCGCACCAGGCCCAACCACCGGGCGCTGGCCGACGCGCGCGCCACCGTCGAGGTGTTCCACTCCCTGCTCGAGCGGGTCGGCTCGCTGGGCGTGCAGTCGCTCGAGGAGCTGCTCGACTACATCCCCGAGGTCACCCCCGAACAGCGCCGCAAACGCACCATGGCCGCCGACCTGCCCAGCTCGCCCGGGGTGTACCTGTTCCGGGGGCCGGGCGACGAGGTGCTCTACGTCGGCACCGCGAGCGACCTCAAACGGCGGGTCCGGCAGTACTTCACCGCGAGCGAGACCCGCCGCCGGCTGCGCGAGATGGTGGCCCTGGCCAGCCGGGTGGACCACATCGAGTGCGCGCACGCGCTGGAGGCGCAGGTGCGCGAGCTGCGGCTGCTCTCGGCGCACAAGCCCGCCTACAACCGGCGGTCGAAGAACCCTAAGCAGGCGTGGTGGCTCACGCTCACCGACGAGGCGTTCCCCCGGCTGTCGCTGGTGCGGGTGCCCCGCGAGGACGCGCTCGGCCCGTTCCGCTCCCGGGGTCTGGCCGAGGACGCGATGATCGCGCTGCAGGACGCCACCGGGCTGCGGCCGTGCACGGTCCGGATCCCGGCGCAGCGGGCCAACGCGCGGCCGTGCGCGCTGGCCGAGCTCGGCAAGTGCGCCGCGCCGTGCGCCGGACACCAGTCGGTCGACGACTACGCCGCCGCGCCGGTGGCCTTCCTCGGGCTGATCGCCGGGCGCCGGCTGGACCCGTTGCGGCGCCTGGCGAACCGGCTCACCGAGCTGGCCTCGGCACAGCGCTTCGAGCAGGCGGGTTTCGACCGCGACCGGATGCGGGTGCTCGTGCGCACGCTGGACCGGGGGCAGCGGCTGGCCGCGCTCGCGTCGGTGCCCGAGCTGATCGCGGCCCGGCCGGACGGCGACGGGGGCTGGGAGTTCGCCGTGGTGCGCCACGGCAGGCTCGCCTCGGCCGGGGTCGCCCGCCGCGGCGTGCCGCCGATGCGGGTGGTCGAGCTGCTGGCCGCGTCGGCCGAAACCGTGCTGCCCGGCCCCGGCCCGCTGCGGGGCGCGCCCGCCGAGGAGGTGGGCATCGTGCTGCGGTGGCTGGATCGACCGGGCACCAGGATGGTTCGATGCTCCCAGCCATGGGCCGAGCCGGCCATGGCCGCCGCGACCTGGCGCGGCTGGCTCGCCAGAGCCGACGCCGCACTGTCAACCCGAGCGGAGGTGCCCCGGTGAGTTTGGAACTCATCACCATGGGCCGGATCGGGGTGGATCTCTATCCCGAGCAGACCGGGGTCGGGCTGGCCGAGGTGACCTCGTTCGGCAAGTTCCTCGGGGGCAGCGCGGCCAACGTGGCGGTGGCCGCGGCGCGGCACGGGCGGCGCAGCGCGCTGATCAGCCGGACCGGCGAGGACCCGTTCGGCGACTACCTGCACCGGGCGCTGCGCGAGTTCGGGGTGGACGACCGGTTCGTCACCGGCGTGCCGGGGCTGCCGACGCCGATCACCTTCTGCGAGATCTTCCCGCCCGACCACTTCCCCATCTACTTCTACCGCTACCCCAAGGCACCGGACCTGGAGATCAACACCGCCGAGCTGGACCTGGACGCGATCAGCGCCGCGACGGTCTTCTGGGTCACGGTCACCGGCCTGTGCCAGGAACCGAGCCGCTCGGCCACCCTGGCCGCGCTGGCCGCCCGCCGGGCCGCCAACCCGGACGCGATCACCGTGCTCGACCTGGACTTCCGGCCGATGTTCTGGACCTCGCCCGCCGAGGCGACCCCCTGGGTGCGCGCCGCGCTCGCGCACGTCGACGTCGCCGTCGGCAACCTCGAGGAGTGCGCGGTCGCGGTCGGCGAACGATCGCCGGCCGACACCGCGACCGCGTTGCGGGACCTCGGCCTACGGCTCGCCGTGGTGAAGCAGGGACCGGCCGGCGTGCTGGCCGCCGACGACACCGGACAGGTGAGCGTGCCGCCGGTACCGGTCGAGGTGGTCAACGGGCTCGGCGCGGGCGACGCGTTCGGCGGCGCGCTGTGCCACGGCCTGCTCGCCGGCTGGGACACCGAACGGATCATGCGGTTCGCCAACACGGCCGGCGCCATCGTCGCCTCCCGGCTGTCCTGTTCGGGGGCCATGCCGACCACCCGGGAAGTCGAGGAGCTGATGTCCGATGGTGACTGACCGGATCGCCGGCCTCACCGCGCGGCGGGTGGCCGAACCCGGTGCGATCGGCGCGCTGGCCGCCGCCCGCACCCGCCGCCCGTCGCTGCTCGGGCCGACCGGCAAGGCGCTGGTCATCGCCGCCGACCACCCGGCCCGTGGCTCGCTGCGCGCCGGCGCGGACCCGCTGGCCATGGCCGACCGGGCCGAGCTGCTGCGCAGGCTGTGCGAGGCGCTGGCCCACCCGCTGGTCACCGGGGTACTCGGCACCGCGGACATCCTGGAGGACCTGCTGTTGCTCGACGCGCTGCACGGCGCGAGCGTGTTCGGCTCGATGAACCGCGGCGGGCTGGCGGGCGCGGCGTTCGAGATCGACGACCGGTTCACCGGCTACGACGCGCTGACCATCGCCAGGTTCGGGTTCGACGGCGGCAAGATGCTGCTGCGCGTCGACCTCGACGACGACCGGACCGCGCCCACGCTCGCGGCCTGCGCCGCCGCGGTCGGGGAGCTGGCCGACGGCGGGCTGGTCGCGATGGTGGAGCCGTTCGTGTCCCGCCGGGTCGACGGGGTGCTGCGCAACGACCTGTCGGTCGAGGCGGCCACCACCGCGCTGACCGTCGCCGCCGGCCTTGGCCACACCTCGGCCTACACCTGGCTGAAGGTGCCGGTGATCGGCGACGGCGGCGCGGACATGGCCAGGGTGCTGGCGGCCACCACGCTGCCGACGCTGCTGCTCGGCGGGGAGGTGGCCGCCGACGCCGAGGCCACCTACGCCCGCTGGGACCGGGCGCTGCGTCACCCGACGGTGTGCGGGCTGGTCGTCGGCCGGTCGCTGCTCTACCCGCCGGACGGCGACGTCACCAAGGCCGTGGACACCGCGGCGAGCCTGCTGTGACCCGAGGAGAGACCCGAGGAGAGACCCGAGGAGGGCCCACCGTGCGCCACCACCTGCCAGCGGGCTCGACAGGCGCCGACCGGGTGACGATCACGCCGGCGTCGGCCGGCTGGACCTACTCCGGGCTCGTGGTGCTCGACCTGGCGCCCGGCGAGTCGCGGACCGTGGTGACCGGCAAGGCCGAGACGCTCGTGCTGCCGTTGTCCGGCGGCTGCGTGGTGACCGTCGACGACCAGACCTTCGAGCTCACCGGCCGCGCGAACGTGTTCGCCGGCCCGTCCGACTTCGCCTACCTCCCTCGGGACGCGACCGCGGTGCTCACGTCCTCGGCGGGCGCGACGCTGGCCCTGCCGTCCTCGGTGTGCACGACCCGGCTGCCCGCACGGTACGGCCCGGCCGACGGCGTGCCGGTCGAGCTGCGCGGGGCCGGGCGGTGCAGCCGGCAGGTCAACAACTTCTGTACGCCGGACGCGTTCGGCGCGCAGAAACTGATCGCCTGCGAGGTGCTGACCCCCGGCGGGAACTGGTCGTCCTACCCGCCGCACAAGCACGACGAGGCCGGGCCGCACGAATCGGTGCTGGAGGAGATCTACTACTTCCAGGTGGCACCCGGCCCGGACGGTCCCGGCATCGGCTACCAGCGGGTGTACGCCTCGGCCGCGGGCGAGATCGACGTGCTGGCCGAGGTGCGCACCGACGACGTGGTGCTGATCCCGCACGGCTGGCACGGCCCGTCGATGGCCGTCCCCGGCTACGACCTGTACTACCTGAACGTCATGGCCGGCCCCGGCGCCGAGCGGGCCTGGCTGATCAGCGACGACCCGGCGCACACCTGGATCCGCGGCACCTGGGCCGATGAGCGGGTCGACCCCCGGTTGCCGTTCAGCCGGGGAAGTAGTCGTTGAACAACAGGTCGGCCACCTCGGTGACGGTGGTCCGGCCGGCGGCGAAACCGGCCTCGCCGTGCAGGTCGTTCATCACCGCCAGGGTGTAGCGCTCACCGTCGCCGACGAAGCCGACCGTGTTGGTCACCCAGCCGCCCTCCTCCTCCGACCAGCCGTCCTTGGTGCCCGGTTTGGCCTCCGGACCGGCGCCCCACACGCCCCACCGCTGCACGGCGTCCACCGAGCGCATCTCCTTGACGATGTAGGCGCGCTCGTCGGCGGGCAGCTTGGTCAGCACATGGGTCATCAGCCGGTCGAGGTCATCGGCGGTGCACTTCTGGAAGCCCCAGTACGGGTAGAAGTCGGTGAAGCCCGCCTGCGGCTTGAGTGACGTGAGGCCGTAGTTCGGGAAGTTGTCGTTGAACGACATGTGGTCCGTGCCCGCGTAGCGGTACCAGAGGGTGTCCGCCGCGCGGTCGTCGGAGGTGTGCAGCATCGCGCGGATCAGCCCCCGGTCGGCGGCCGACAGCTCGATCTCGCCCGCCCGGTCGCGGGTGAGCAGGTCGACCACCATCGCGAGCTTGATCGTGGACGCCGTCCAGGTCAGGTCGGCCGCGTGCTTGTTGCGCCACACCGCCCCGGTGCGCAGGTCGCGCACCACCACGCCGACGGTCCCCGGCCGGTCGGCGAGGTACCGCTCGACCTCGGCGAACCGCCCCCGCAACGTGCAGTCGAAGTCGGTCCTGGGGTCGGTGTTCGTGCAGGCCGGCGCCTCACGCGCCAGCGCGGACTGCGCCCGAGGAGCGGACGAACCGGACGAACATCCACCCAAGGCGACAAGGGCCGCCGCGACGAACGCGACGGCCCTTGTGCGAGTGACTGACCTCACCGCTACTTGGTCGTATCCTCTTCGCCCGCGGTCAACGCCGGACCGGCCTCGTCAGCGTCCCCGTGGCCGTGCTGCGCGGCCCGTGCCCTGGCCAGCGCCGCGGTCTCCTCCGGCGGGTCGGCTCGTAGCAGCGAGCCGGCGACCGGCTCACCGGCCGAGCCGAGCTTGTTCATCTTCTTCGGCACCGGACTGCCCTGGTACTCCAGCGGGATCGGGTGGCCGTGCTCGTCCACCGGGCCGAGCGGCTGGTGCACCTCGATGAACTCACCGTGCGGCAGCCGCTTGATGATGCCGGTCTCCACACCGTGCTCGAGCACCTGCCGGTCGGACCGCTGCAGGCCAAGACAGATCCGGTAGGTGATCGCGTACACCAGCGGCGGCGCGACCAACAGCCCGATTCTGCCGATCCAGGTGGTGGCGTTCAGCGAGATGTCGAACTTCTCCGCCAGCACGTCGTTGGCCGCCGAGAGCAGCGCCACCATGAAGAAGGTGATCGCCATCATGCCGAGGCTGGTGCGCACCGGCACGTCCCTCGGCCGCTGCAGCAGGTTGTGGTGCGCGTAGTCCTTGGTGAACTTGCGTTCCAGCCATGGATAGACCGCGGCGATGCCGACCAGCAGCGGCAGGCCGAACATGAACGGGAAGAACGGCGCGGGAATCGTGTAGTTCCCGAGATAGATCTCCCAGGCCGGCCATAGTCGGATCAGGCCGTCGGTCCATCCCATGTACCAGTCGGGCACCGTGCCGGCGGAGATGTGCGCCACGTTGTACGGGCCGAAGTTCCACACCGGGTTGATCTGGAACAACCCACCGATGAGCGCGATCACGCCGATGACCACGGCGGTGAAGCCACCGGCCTTCAGCGCGAAGGTCGGCATGATCCGGACGCCGACGACGTTGGTCTCCTTGCGCCGCACCCCGGGGAACTGGGTGTGCTTCTGGTACCACACGAGCCCGACGTGCACCGCGATCAGGGCCAGCAGGATGCCCGGGATCAACAGGATGTGCACGCCGTAGAGCCGGGGTATGACTTCCGTGCCGGGGAAGTCGCTGCCGAAGATCAACCAGTTGATCCAGGTACCGATGACCGGGATCGACAGCATCAGGCTGAACATGATCCGCAGCCCGGCGCCGGAGAGCAGGTCGTCGGGCAGCGAGTAGCCGGTGAAGCCCTCGACACAGGCCAGCGCGAAGATCAGCACGCCGATGACCCAGTTGGCCTCGCGCGGCCGGCGGAACGCACCGGTGAAGAACGTGCGGAACATGTGCACGACGATCGCCGAGATGAACAGCAGCGCCGACCAGTGGTGCACCTGCCGGACGAACAGGCCGCCCCGCACGTCGAAGGAGATGAACAGCGTCGACTCGTAGGCCCGCGACATCTCCACGCCGCGCAGGTTCACGAACGAACCCTGGTAGGTGACCTCGGCCATCGACGGGTCGAAGAACAGCGTCAGGTACGTGCCGGACAGCAGCAGGACGATGAAGCTGTAGAGCGCGACCTCGCCGAGCAGGAACGACCAGTGCGTCGGGAAGACCTTGTTCAGCTGCCGGCGCATGCCGCCGGCGGCATGGAACCGGTCGTCGACCCACTTGGCCGCACCACCCGCGGCGCGGATGGCCAGGTTGTCGGGCTTGGTAGGTGTCGTCAGTCCACTCATGACTTCCGCTCCCAGTACGCGGGACCGATCGGCTCGTTGAAGTCACCGGTCGAGATGAAGTAGCCGGTCTCCGGGTCCACGGTGATCGGCAGCTGGGCGAGCTTGCGGGTGGCCGGGCCGAAGACCGGCTTGGCGTACTCCAGCGCGTCGAACTGCGACTGGTGGCACGGGCACAGGATGCGGTTGCTGCGCTGCTCGAACAGCGAGGTCGGACAGCCGAGGTGGCTGCAGATCTTCGTGTACGCGTAGTAGTCGCCGTAGTTGTAGTCTTCCTGGCCCTCGTGCTTGATGACGCGCGCGGCGTCCTCGGGGCGCAGCCGGATCAACATGACTGGATTGTCCGCCCGGCGCAGCGCGTGCACCAGAGCGTCATGGTCATCGCGCTCCGACTCGCGGAACGGGAAGACCGTCTCCATGGCGCCAGCGTCCAGGTCCTCCGGCCGGACCAGCGCGACCTCGCCGGAGTCACCGGTGTCGCGGCGCAGGAAGACCTTCTCGTCGTCGCTGTGGTGCATCCACCCGGTGCGCAGCAGGCCTTCCTCGTTGGACGACTGCGCGTGCGGGTTGCGGATCAGGCCGCCGAGCGGCACCACCGTGATCGCCAGGCCCAGCACCCCGCCGCCGAACAGCAGCGAGCGCTTGACCAGCGGCCGGCGGGCGATCGTGCTGCGGTTGCCGGCGTCGGCGAACTGGGCGAGGATCGTCGCCTTGTCCAGCTCGGTCGACCCGCCGTCGTGCCGGTCCTGCACCGCGACCTCGTGCGGGATGAACCGGCGGGTGTACACGAGCACGCCGATCCCGACGGCCAGCACCGCGACACCCAGGGTGAGGCCGATGACCGGCGTGTAGAGGGAGTACATGAGGTGCCCGGGATCGTCGGGGGCCACGTACTTCGCCGGCCAGAAGATGAACGCCACGACGAAGGCGAGGCCGGCGAGACCGGACAGGCCGAACCAGAACGCGACCGCCCGCTCCGCCCGCTTCTCCGCGCGCGTGCCCTTGACCGGCCACGGGTCCGGGTACTCGACCATCTCGACGCCGTCGAGCTTCATGCCGAGCGTGGTCAGCTCGTCCCGATCCATCCTGGCGAGTTCTTCGTCGCTCGGCGTCGCCGGCTGGTGCTCCGGGTTTTCCGTGCTCATTGCTTTGCCCCGATCCACAAGGTGATGCCGAGCAGCGCGGCGATCCCCACAATGAAGCCGATCAAGCCCTCGGACTGCGGTCCGAGCCCACCGAGCGCGTTACCGCCGGGGTTGTTGTTCCCGTCGGTGACGGACTTGACGTACGCGATGATGTCCTTCTTCTCGGTCGGCGACAGCTGGCGCTCGGAGAAGCGCGGCATGCTGTCCGGACCGGCGAGCATGGCGGCGTACATCACGTCCTCGGTCACGTTGTCCAGCGCCGGCGCGTTCTTGCCCGAGGACAGCGCGCCACCGCGACCGGTGAAGTTGTGACACGACGCGCAGTTCAACCGGAACAGCTGGCCGCCGCGCGCGGGGTTGTCGCCCCGCAGCTCGGCGCCGGTCTCCTCCGGCATCTCCACGCCGCCACCGTTGGCCTCGATGAACGCCGAGACCTGCTCGATCTCCTCCGGCGTCAGCACCGGCGGCTTCTCCTTGGCCTGCGCGCCCTGCGCCACCGCCGGCATGCGGCCGGTCGAGGTCTGGAAGTAGACGGCGGCCTCGCCGATGCCGATCAGGCTCATGCCCCGGCCCTCGACGCCCTCGAGGTTCTGACCATGGCAGCTGATGCAGGTGGTGTTGTAGATCTGCTCACCCTGCCGCACCATGATCGGATCGTCCTGGGCCTGCGCGGTCTGCGGCTCCGGTACGAACACGCTGTACAGCGTGCCGACGCCGACCAGCGCGATGGCCAGCGCGAGCATGCCGGCCATGCGCCTCCGGAACTTCGAGCCAGCCCTGCGTTTCTTCATCATCTGTGCGGCAACCCCTGTGTCAGTTCGGGTTCTAGCAGTCGATCCGCCCGGCGTCACTTCACGAAGTAGATCACCGTGAACAGACCGATCCAGACGACGTCAACGAAGTGCCAGTAGTAGGACACGACGATGGCCGACGTCGCCTGCGCCGGGGTGAACTTGCTCATCTTGGTGCGCATGAGCAGGTACACGAACGCGATGAGGCCCCCGGTCACGTGCAGGCCGTGGAACCCCGTGGTCAGGTAGAAGACGGTCCCGTACGCCGAGGACGGGATGGTGGTGCCGTCCTGGATCAGCTGGTAGTACTCGTAGGCCTGCCCGAGCACGAAGACCGTGCCCATGACCAGGGTGATCGTGTACCACCGCCGTAGCCCGAACACGTCACCTCGCTCCGCCGCGAACACACCCAGCTGACAGGTGAGAGACGAGGCGACGAGGACGATCGTGACAGCCAGCGCGTACGGCACGTTGAGATGTGTCGGCTCCGGCGGCCAGTGCTCGGTCTCGTTCTGCGCCTTGACCGTGAAGAACATGGCGAATAGGCCGGCGAAGAACATCAGCTCGCTGGCCAGCCAGACGATCGTGCCGACGCTGACCATGTTCGGCCGGTTCAGCGAATGCACACGCTGGCTGATGGAGGGCGCTGCTGTCGTCACGCGGGCATTATTGCCTGCCCCGACGTGGTGCGACTGATCGGGTCCACGGCGCGCCCGGGTGTCCCGAGTGATCCACGAGCCGACGCGGGCACCTGATGCCGACCATGGTGTGCCGGATAGCATCTGGTCGTCGTGTCTGTGCCGTATTAGCGCTCTCCCGGAGGCCCCCATGAGCTCACCGCTGAAGATTCTGGTGTTCAGCCACCGGCCCGAGATCCGGGAGACGATTCTCACAGCTGTCGGTCGCCGGCCGGCCGCGGACATCGGGCGGGTCGACTACCAGGAGGCCGCCACCATCTCCGAGGTGCTGATGGAGATGGACAGCGGCACCGTCGACCTGGCGATTCTCGACGGCGAGTCCCAGCCGACCGGCGGCATCGGCCTGTGCCGCCAGCTCAAGAACGAGATCGACAACTGCCCGCCGATCGTCATCGCCATCCGGCGCAAGGACGACCGCTGGCTGGCGACCTGGTCACAGGCCGACGCGGTGATCGTGCACCCGCTCGACCCGCTGGCCGCCGCGGAGACCGTCGCCGACGTGCTGCGCAACCGGCAGCTACCCGTCTACCAGGGGTGATCGATCGTGAGCACGAGCGAACCGACCTGGCCGACGCTGCTCAACAGACTCGTGACGGGCGCTGACCTCGCCACCGCCGACACCTCCTGGGCGATGAACGAGATCATCTCCGGCAACGCCGGCCCGGCCCAGATCGGTGCGTTCGTGGTCGCGCTGCGGGCCAAGGGCGAGACCGCGGCCGAGGTCGCCGGCATGGCGGAGGCGATGCTCGCCAGGGCTCGTCGAGTCCGGCTCGAGCGGCCCGCGACCGACGTCGTCGGCACCGGCGGCGACCAGGCGGGCACGGTGAACATCTCCACGATGAGCGCGCTGGTCACCGCGGCCGCCGGGGTCCCGGTGGTCAAGCACGGCAACCGCGCGGCGTCGTCCAAGTGCGGCGCGGCCGACGTGCTGGAGTCGCTCGGCGTGGCCATCGACCTGTCCCCGGCCTCGGTGCTCGAGTGTGTGACCACGGTGGGCATCGGTTTCTGCTTCGCCCCCGCCTACCACCCCGGGTTCCGGCACGCGGGGCCGGTCCGCAGGGAGATCGGCATCCCGACGGCGTTCAACATCCTCGGCCCACTGACCAACCCGGCGCAGCCGACGTCGGCGCTGGTCGGCTGTGCGAACGAGCGCCTCGCGCCGGTCGTGGCGCAGGTGCTGGCCGACCGCGGCTACAGCGTCCTGGTCGTGCGCGGCGACGACGGCCTGGACGAGATCACCACGACCACCACCACGACGGCGTGGTTGGTGACCAACGGCACGGTGCGGGTGGACCGGATCGACCCGGCCCGGCTGGAGATCCCCACGAGCACGCCGGGCGACCTGGTCGGCGGGGACGCGGCGACCAACGCGACCGCGCTGCGCGCCCTGGTCGCCGGCGTGCCCGGCCCGATCCGCGACACCGTGGTGCTGAACGCGGCGGGCGCGATCGCGGCCTTCACCGGCTTCTCCGGCGACCTGCACGCCGACCTGGCGACCGCGATGACGCGCGCCCGCCAGGCCATCGACGACGGTGCCGTCGCCGAGCTGCTCGACCGGTGGGCCGCGCTGTCGACCACGCTGCGCGCGCGCGACGAGGAGGCGGCCCCCGTCGGCTGACGGTCCCCGAACGACAAGGAACCCCGCGAGCCGATGGCCCGCGGGGTTCTTCGTGTCGTTTGTGTCAGTCGGTGGCGTTGGGCCGTGTGTGGTACTCGAAGACCAGGCCGCCGATGGTGAGCAGCACCAGCACCAGTCCGATCACCAGCAGCCACACCTGCCAGAACGCGAGTGCGATGGCCGCGACTCCGCCGGCGGCGGCGATGCCGACCGGCCAGTACGAGCCGGCGCTGAAGAAGCCGATCTCCCCGGCGCCGTCGCTGATCTCGGCTTCCGGGTTGTCCTCCGGCCTGCGCTCCACCCGGCGGGCGACGAAGTGGAAGTACGAGCCGATGATCAGCGAGAGCCCACCGGTCAGGATGAGCCCGACGAGACCGACCGGCTCCTGCGCCCAGATCCCGTAGACGATCGCCGCGATGAAGAAGAACGCGGTCGTCACGTCGAAGAGCCTGGCTTCGACCTTCATGCTGTCCTCACTCTCGCGGGCCTGGCGACACTCAGTTCGACGAAGTACGGGCCGTGCGGTCCGTGTCGACCGGGATGGTGGTGTTGGCGGTCGGGCTGCACAGCTCACCGCAGCTCGGGTCGTCCCGGCCCATCTCCGCGAGCGCCTCGGCCGCCGTGTACGGCTGGCCGGTCTCCTCGTTCAGGCTCCGCCGCAGGACCATGTACTGGTCGAACCGTTCCGGGCTCACCGCGCGAACCTCGAAGTTCATCGCGGAGTGGTAGGTCCCACACAGCTCGGCGCACCGACCGACGAACGAGCCCTCTTCCTGGATGGTGTTCTGGAACGTGTTGTCCTGGTTGTTCTTCTCCGGGTGCGGGAACACGTCCCGCTTGAAGTTGAACTCCGGCACGAAGAACGAGTGGATGACGTCGCGGCCACGCAGCTCGTAGTGGATCTGGCTGTCGGTCGGCAGCACCAGCAGCGGGATCTCGGTGGCACTGCCGGTGGTGTTGACCAGCGGGCCCTCCGGCGTGCGCGGCCGGACCTCGTCGCCGCTGGCGTCGGTGTAGGTCTCGTACTCGAACTGCCAGTTCCACTGGAAGGCGAGCACGTTGACGTGGACGTCGACGTCCTCCGGCGCTTCCTCGGCCAGCACGTAGTTCTGGGTGGTCATCGTGAAGTAGAAGAGCACCACCACGACGACCGACGGGATGCCGGTGTAGATCCACTCCAGGAAGTGGTTGTACTGGAACTGCTTTGGCAGCTTGTCGCCCCGCTTGCGGTGCGCGATGACCGGCCACAGGATCAGCGCCCACACCAGCACGCCGACGATCAGCGACGCGATCACCGTCCACGTCCAGAACTCCCGCATGCGGTCGGCCTGCGGGGTGACCCCGTCCGGCCAGCCGAAGTTCAACACGTCGCCGGCGGTACAACCGGACAGGGTGAGGGAAGCCAGCCCGGCCAGGACAGCCAGACCAGCCACCCGCTTGGCCGGCGTGCGCCTCTTGTCGCCCACTGCGCGCCCCTCCTCAGACATCCCTTGATCTAGGTCGGGAGCCTAGCCGAGCGGCGGAGGCCACACCGCGTCGGGCCGACCGTGATACTTCCCGCCATACTTGGACCCGACGAGCACTCGACGCGAGAGGTTGTGCCGAAGACGTGTGCGGTCTGCTTGGCCTTGTCTGCCCCACCGAAGCCGATGCCAGCGCGAGCCGGGAGGCGGTGGCGGCGGCGATGCGCTGCCAGCGACACCGTGGCCCCGACGAGAGCGGTACCTGGGCCGGTGACGAGGTCGTGTTCGGCTTCAACCGGCTGTCGATCATCGACGTCGACAACTCCCACCAGCCGCTGCACTGGAGCCCGGAAGGGGTCCAGGAGCGCTACACGCTGCTGTTCAACGGGGAGATCTACAACTACCTGGAGCTGCGCCAGGAGCTGATCGAGCAGCACGGCGCGACCATGCGCACCCACGGCGACGGCGAGGTCATCGTCGCGCTGTACCACTACCTCGGCCCGGCCGCGGTGTCCAAGCTGCGCGGCATGTTCGCGTTCCTGATCTGGGACTGGCGCAGGCGGGTGGTGTTCGGCGCGCGGGACCCGTTCGGGATCAAGCCGCTGTTCTACTCGGCCGGTCCCGGCGGGGTGGCGTTCTCGAGCGAGAAGAAGTCGCTGCTCGAGTTGGCGCATCGGCTGCGGGTGCCGGCCACGCTCGACCGCACCGCGCTGCAGCACTACCTGACCCTGCAGTACGTGCCCGAGCCGGAGACGCTGCACCAGGAGGTGCGCCGGATCGAGTCCGGCACGTCGTTCACCATCTCCCCCGGCGGCCGGCTGACCACCGACCGGTACTTCTTCCACACGTTCCGCCCCACCGCGGTGCGCGGCAAGGAGGGCCAGGAGCGGCTCTACGACCAGATCGCCAACGTCATGCGGGACTCGGTCGCCAAGCACATGCGCGCCGACGTGACCGTCGGCGCGTTCCTGTCCGGCGGCATCGACTCGACCGCCATCGCCGCGCTGGCCCGCGAGCACAACCCGAACCTGGTCACGTTCACCACCGGCTTCGAGCGCGAGGGCTACTCGGAGGTCGACGTCGCGGCCGAGTCCGCGGCCGCGATCGGGGTCAAGCACGTGGTCCGCACGATCAGCGCCCAGGAGATGATGGAGGCCTTACCGCTGATCATCTGGTACCTCGACGACCCGGTGGCCGATCCGGCGCTGGTGCCGTTGTGGTTCATCGCCCGCGAGGCGCGCCGGCACGTGAAGGTGGTGCTGTCCGGCGAGGGCGCCGACGAGCTGTTCGGCGGCTACACCATCTACCGCGAGCCGTTGTCGCTGGCCGCGTTCGAGAAGGTGCCGGGCGCGCTGCGGCGGGCGATGGGCTCGCTGTCCACGAAGATCCCCGAGGGCACGCGCGGCAAGGACCTGCTGCGGCGGGGCGCGCTGGACCTCGAGCACCGCTACTACGGCAACGCGCGGATCTTCCGGGACGACCAGATGCGGGCGGTGCTGCGCACGTTCGACCCGGCGGTCGGGCACACCGACGTGACGGCCGGGCCGTACCGGGAGTCACTGGGCTGGGACCCGGTCACCCGGATGCAGCACGTCGACCTGTTCACCTGGCTGCGCGGGGACATCCTGGTCAAGGCGGACAAGGTGACCATGGCGAACTCGCTGGAGCTGCGGGTGCCGTTCCTGGACACCGAGGTGTTCAAGGTGGCCGCCCGCATCCCGCTCGAGGAGAAGGTCACCAAGGAGACCACCAAGTACGCGCTGCGCCAGGCGTTGCGCCAGATCGTGCCGGCGCACGTGCTCAACCGGCGCAAGCTCGGGTTCCCGGTGCCGATCCGGCTGTGGCTGCGCGACGAGATGTACGACTGGGCGCGCCAGATCGTGCTCAAGTCGCAGACCGACGAGGAGATCGACAAGAACGCGGTGCTGCGGCTGTTGGAGGAGCACCGGGCGGGCACGCTCGACCACAGCAGGCGGATCTGGGCGTTGCTGGTCTTCATGATCTGGCACGGGATCTTCATCGAGGGCACGGTGCCCATCCGGGTGCCGGAGCCGCACTACCCGGTTCGGTTGTGACCTCGGGCGCTCACCGCCGGAAGCGCCAGGTCTTGCTGTCGAAGGCGACGCAGACGCTGGGTGAGAGCACCACGACGCGCAGCGTGCCGTCGCGTTCGTCGTAGTCGATGCCCTCGGTCTCGAACTCCCCCTGGCAGGCGCTTTCCAGGGGGAGTTGACCGAGGGCGGTGACCGTGCCGGCCACGTCGGTGGCCCCCGCCGGGGCGGCGAGGTCCACCTGGAGCAGGGGCTTGGTCATGCCGAACAGGTCGCCTGCCGGGTCGTTGGACGAGCACAGCAGCTGGCGGTCGGTGACGAAGTCGCAGCCCTGGATGTCGCGCACCTGGCGGTCGAGCCGGATCGCCGAGCTGTAGGGCAGGTTCTGCCCAGGGTCGGGGTGGGCGATGCCGGGCATGGGGTGGACCAGCAGGCGGTCGGTGGTGCCCCACTCGCCGGCCAGCAGCCAGCGGCCGTCCGGGGAGACGGCGGCGAAGGAGTTGTTCGTCGCCTCCCACGACTCCAGGGCATGGGTGTACTCGGCCCACGAGCCGTCCGGCGCCTCGACCCGGAACAGCTTCGCGCCGCGGTCGTCGCGTTGGTAGGGCTCGACGTAGTAGCCGTGGCCGGCGCCGGGGTCGCCGACGTGGTTCCAGCCACGCGCGGCCAGGCCCGGCGGGATGGTGGCGATGCCGGTGTAGCGGACGACGGTCCCGCCTGGCCGTTCGATCACGGCCAGGCCCTGGGACTCGTCCAGCGGCCGCGCGACGTCCGAACCGATCGGACGCCACGGACCGGTGGCTGAGGCGACTCCGGTGAACAGCAGGAGCAGGGCAGCGGCGACGATGAGTGCTCGCATGTACTCACAGCTACCAGATGGCCACGCCCAGCGGTAGCTACGGGAGTACGGGAACGATCTCCTCGACGGCTTCTGGACCGTAGGCGGCGCCGATGCGCTGCACCGCCTGTGCCCGGTCGAAGGTCCACTCCTGCGTGCCGATCGTCTCCAGGACCAGCACCGCGAGGTAGGACCCGAGCTGGGCCGACCGCTCGAGGCCGAGGCCCTTCTCCAGACCGGTCAGCAGGCCGGCACGGAACGCGTCACCCACACCGGTGGGGTCGGCCTTCACCGTCTCGGGGACCGCCTTGACGGTGATCGACGTGCCGTCCTTCTGGACGATCTCGGCACCGTTCTCGCCGAGGGTGGTGATCCGGACGCCGACCCGGTCGTGCACCTCGCGCTCGGTCCACCCGGTCTTGCGGCGCAGCAGCTCCCACTCGTAGTCGTTGCTGAACAGGTAGTCCGCGCCCTGCACGAACGCCCGGATCTGCGCGCCGTCCATCCTGGCCAGCTGCTGGGACGGGTCGACGGCGAACCGGTAGCCGCGCTGACGGCACTCGTCGGCGTGGCGCAGCATCGCCTCCGGGTCGTCCGGGCTGATCAGCACGAGGTCGAAGCCGCCGATCTGGTCGGCGATCGGCTTCAGCTCGATCAGCCGGGCCTCGGACATGGCCCCGGCGTAGAACGACGCGATCTGGCACATCTCGTCGTCGGTGGTGCAGACGAACCTGGCGGTGTGCGCGGTCTCCGACACGTGCACCCCGGCGCAGTTCACGCCGTGACGCTCCAGCCAGGACTGGTAGTCACCGAAGTCGTCGCCAACCGCGCCGACCAGTACCGGGGACGCGCCGAGCACGCCCATGCCGAACGCGATGTTGGCGCCGATCCCACCGCGCCGGACGACCAGGTCGTCGACGAGGAAGCTCAGCGAGATCCGATGGAGCTGCTCAGCGACCAACTGCTCGCTGAATTTGCCTGGGAAATGCATGAGGTGGTCGGTTGCGATGCTTCCGGAGACGGCGACGGGCACGAGGGCTTCCCCTGTCTGGTTGTCGTCAGGTGGAGGAGCGATAAGAATACCGTTGGGTAATAGTGCGGTGGCAGTGTGCTCCACCTAGGTTCGACCATGTGCACATCACGGACTCAGAGACAATGGACGAGCTGATCGCGGACTGCTCCGCGATCCCCGCTCCGCCGAGGCCGAGCGCGCGCGAGCTGCCAGACACCCCACCGCCATGGACGGTCGACGACGCCTGCTACGCGCAGGTCGACCAGCTCGACGAGTACGTCTGAGCTGGACCAACCGCAACACAGCGAAACGGGGCCCTGCCGGGCCCCGTTTCGGGTGTCAGCTCGTCAGTGGAACGAGTCGCCGCAGGCGCACGACCCACCGGCGTTGGGGTTGTCGATGGTGAACCCCTGCTTCTCGATCGAGTCGACGAAGTCGATGGTGGCGCCCTGGACGTACGGGGCGCTCATCCGGTCGACCGCGACCTTGAGGCCACCGAAGTCACGGAACAGGTCGCCATCGAGCGTGCGGTCGTCGAAGAACAGCTGGTAGCGCAGCCCAGCGCAGCCCCCAGGCTGGACGGCGATGCGCAGATGCATGTCATCGCGGCCTTCCTGGTCCAGCAGGGCCTTGGCCTTGCTGGCCGCGGCGTCGGACAACGTCACCTCATGGGTCTCCGTCGCCGTGGTGTTCTCCTGTGCGGTCGTCATGGTTCTCCCTCGACCTCGGACTCCTAGTACCTGTGGACAACCGGAATCGTCCGCCTTTTCTTCCACCCATGGTCGCACACGTCGCTGGAGGCGCGGTGTTACCGGCGCCACTGTGCCGAGACGTGCTTGGCCAGGGCGCCGAGCGTGCCCGCCGGGTCGGCCAGCGACGCCTCGGCCGAGCCGACGTGCTCGGCCACCGAGTAGGCGACATCCACCCCGGCCGACGCCGCCCGCCGCCGGCCGACGCTGACCACGCCGGCGAGCACGACACAGGGGACTCCCCGCTCGGCCGCCGCGCCGGCCACGCGGGTGACCAGCTTGCCCCGCAGTGACTGGAAGTCGAAGCTGCCCTCGCCGGTGATCACCAGCTGGGCCTGGTCGAACGCGGCGTCCAGGCCGGTCAGCCGGCGCACCACCCCTGCGCCGGACTCCACCGACGCCCCGAGCGCGATCAGCGCCGCGCCGAGGCCACCGGCCGCGCCGGCGCCCGGCACGTTCCGCACGTCCCGGTCGGCCAGCTCGGCGAGCAGGTCCGCCCAGCGGGTCAGCGAGCGCTCCAACCGGCGGACGGCCAGGTCGTCGGCGCCTTTCTGCTGGCCGAAGACCCTGGCCGCGCCGAGCTTGCCGAGCAGCGGGTTCTCCACGTCGGAGGCGGCGACCAGGGTGATGTCCCCCAGATCGACCTGGCCACCGAGGCGGGCGGCGTCGACCAGCGGCCCGCCGCCGGGCGGCAGCTCCTCGCCGTCGGCGTCGACCGGTCCGGCGCCGAGGGCGTGCAGCATGCCGGCGCCGCCGTCGGTGGTCGCCGAACCGCCGAGACCGATGACGATCGTGTGCACGTTGGCCTTGACCGCGTCGGCGATCAGCTCGCCGACGCCGAAGGTGGTCGCGGCCAGCGCGTCCCGGTCCTCCTTCGGCACCAGGTGCAGGCCGCACGCCTGGGCGCACTCGAGGTAGGCGGTGCCATCGTGCTCGAGCCAGACCGCCTCGACCCGCGCGCCGCGCGGTCCGGTGACCGAGAGCTCGTGGAGCTGGCCGTCCAGGCCCGCGGCCAGCACGTCGACGAAGCCGGGGCCGCCGTCGGCCAGTGGGCAGAGGGTGAGCTCGTCGTCCGGCGCGCCATCGCGCCAGCCAGCGGCGATGGCCTCGGCGGCCTCCGGCGCGGTCAACGTCCCACCGAAGCAGTCAGGAGCGATCAGGACCCGCATGGTCAAAGACTAGTTGGGTTTCCCTTACGCTCTCCCCCGTGAGGTTCCTTCGCCGCAAAGACGCCGCTGACAGCGCCGACTCCGAGATCGACGTCACCGACGACGCTGCGGTGGAGGACGTCCGGAAGAGCCATACCCCCGGCAAGGGCCGGCCGACGCCCAAGCGGCGCGAGGCCGAGCAGCGCAAGCGTGGCCCGGTCGCGCCGCCGCCACGCACCACCCGCGAGGCGATGAAGCGGGCGCGGGGCAACAAGGAGGAACGCAAGGCGCTCACCGCCAAGCGCCGGGAGATGCGCGTCAAGCAGCGCGAACGCATGATGGCCGGCGACGAGCAGTACCTGATGCCGCGCGACCGGGGTCCGGTCAAGAGCTACATCCGCGACCTGGTGGACGCCAAGCGCAACCTGCTCGGGCTGTTCATGCCGCTCGCGGTCGTGATCTTCGTGGCGCTGCTGTTCCCGAACCCGCAGGTGCAGAGCCTGACCACGCTGTTCTGCCTGCTGATGCTGGTCGCGATGATCATCGAGGGCATCCTCATGGGCAGGCGGATCGCCCGGCTGGCGCGGGCGCGGTTCCCCAAGGAGTCGATCCGCGGCCTGTCGGTCGGCTGGTACTCGTTCATCCGGGCCTCCCAGCTGCGCAAGCTGCGCGTGCCCAAGCCGAAGGTCCGCCCCGGCGACAAGGTGTGACTCTCCATTCGCTGGGGCGAGTTGTCCACAGCCACGCGTTCCAGCTCTTCCTGGAGTAGCTCCATGGATAGGTTGATGACATGGAGTTTCGTCGTCTTGGCCGTAGCGGCCTGAACATCAGTGAGATCTCGTACGGCAACTGGCTCACCCACGGCTCGCAGGTCGAGGAGGACCAGGCGCAGGCCTGTGTCCGCGCGGCGCTCGACGCCGGAGTAACCACTTTTGACACTGCCGACGTCTACGCCAACACCCGCGCGGAGTCCGTCCTCGGCCGGGCGCTGGCCGGCCAGCGGCGGGAGAGCCTGGAAATCTTCACCAAGGTGTTCTGGCCGACCGGCCCCGGTGGTCCCAACGACCGCGGGCTCGGCCGCAAGCACATCATCGAGTCGGCGAACGCGTCGCTCACGCGGCTGCAGACCGACTACCTCGACCTCTACCAGGCCCACCGGTTCGACCCGACGGTGCCGCTGGAGGAGACCTTCCTCGCCTTCGCCGACCTGGTGCGCGCCGGCAAGGTGCTCTACATCGGCGTCTCCGAGTGGAAGGCCGACCAGATCAAGGCCGGCGCCGCGATCGCGCGCGAGCTGAACGTGCCGTTCATCTCCAACCAGCCGGAGTACTCGATGCTGTGGCGGATCATCGAGCCCGAGGTGGTGCCCGCCAGCGAGGAGGCCGGCATCAGCCAGATCGTGTGGTCGCCGGTCGCGCAGGGCGTGCTGACCGGCAAGTACCTGCCCGGCCAGGAGGTGCCGGCGGGTTCGCGGGCCACCGACGAGACCGGCAAGAAGTTCATCGCCAGGAAACTGCGCGACGAGGTGCTGGAGAAGGTGCAGAACCTGCGGCCGATCGCCGAGGAGGCCGGCCTGTCGATGGCCCAGCTGGCGGTGGCCTGGGTGCTGCAGAACAAGAACGTGGCCTCGGCGATCATCGGGGCCACCCGCCCGGAGCAGGTGGTCGAGAACGTCAAGGCCGCCGGCGTCACCCTCGACGCCGACGTCCTCACCGCCATCGACAAGGTGCTGGACGGCGTCGTCGAGACCGATCCGTCCTTGGGCGGCTAGTCGCCTGGCGGGTGCAGGCTCATCGGCCCGTAGACGGGGTCACCGTCGCCCAGCAGGGTGACCTCGTCCACGCCGCGAGCCAGCAGCTCTGCCCAGGCGTCTCCCAGCCAGTCCTCGGCCGCCGCCTGATCGGCGAAGGTCGGGCTGTCCTCGCAGCTCCAGCGGTAGTCCACGGCCGCACAAGATAGCGTGCGGCCGTGGCAACCCTGGTTCTCGGTGGCGCCCGGTCCGGCAAGTCGGCCCATGCCGAGGGGCTGCTGCCGCCCGCCCGCGCGACCTATGTGGCGACGGCCCGGCCGGACCCGACCGACCAGGAGTGGACCGCCCGCATCGCCACCCACACGGCGCGCCGCCCCACCACCTGGCAGACAGTCGAGCTGGCGACCCCCCACGACCTGGCGCCCCTGCTAGATCAGACGGCCGCCGACGCACCCCCCATCCTGGTCGACGACCTGGCCACCTGGCTCACCACACTGCTCGACGACACCGGCGCGTGGACCGGGGCGCCCCTCGCCCCAGCCAGAGCCGAGTACGACCGCCTGGCGACCGCGGTCGCGAGCTGCCGGGCCGGCCTGGTCCTGGTCTCGGCAGAGGTCGGCCTCGGCGTCATCCCGGCAACCACCGCCGGCCGCCTGTTCCGCGACGAACTCGGCGCACTCAACGCAACCCTGGCTACCCAGTGCACCGAGGTACTCCTACTCGTAGCCGGTCTCCCACTGCGGCTCCGCTAAGACACCCCCGGTCACCCTCAGACTCGAAGCCATCCCAAGCACCTCCCAACCGCACCTCAGGGGAACGTGACGCAACCCAGCCACAAGCACGCCCCCAACCCCCACCCACCTCCCCAACGCAACCAACACCCAAAAGCGCGGGGAGGCGGAACAGGGCGGTGGGCTTCTGGCAGGCTCGTGTGCGATCAGCCGCGCGCAGGAGGTAGCCGGATGTCCGACCCGATCGAGTTCGACACCGTCAGCCCGCCCGACGAGCCCGCCCGGCAGGCCGCGCTCGCCAGGCACGAGCAGCTCACCAAGCCGCGCGGTTCGCTCGGCCGGCTGGAGCAGCTCGGCGCGTGGCTGGCCGCCTGCCAGGGCCAGTGCCCGCCGAACCCGTTGCGGCGTACCAGGATCGTGGTCTTCGCCGGGGATCACGGGGTGGCCGCCAACGGTGTGTCCGCCTACCCCAGTGAGGTCACCGCCCAGATGGTGGCCAACTTCCGCGCCGGCGGCGCGGCGATCAACGTCCTGGCCGCCGCCGCGGGCGCCGACGTGCGGGTCGTCGACCTGGCGGTCGACGCCGACACCGGCGACGAGCAGTACAAGGTGCGCCGCTCGTCTGGCTCGATCGACCGGGAGGACGCGCTCACCGAGGAGCAGACCACCGCCGCCATCGCGGCCGGCAAGTCCATTGTGGACGAGGAGGTGGACGCCGGGGCCGACCTGCTGGTGGCCGGCGACATGGGCATCGGCGACACGACCGCGGCCGCGGTGCTGGTCGCCGCGCTCACCGGCGCCGAGCCGGTGGCCGTGGTCGGCCGGGGCACCGGAATCGACGACACCACGTGGATGCGCAAGACCGCCGCGATCCGCGACGCGCTGCGCCGGGCCAAGCCGGTCACCGCCGAGCCGGTCGCCCTGCTGCGCACGGTCGCCGGCGCGGACATCGCCGCGATGGCCGGTTTCCTCGCCCAGGCCGCCGTCCGCCGCACGCCGGTGGTGCTCGACGGGGTGGTGTCCGGCGCGGCCGCGCTGGTCGCCGAGGAGTTGGCGCCCGGCGCCCGCGCGTGGTGGGTCGCCGGTCACCGCTCGACCGAGCCCGCACACCACCTGGTGCTCGAGCAGCTGGACCTGGAGCCGTTGCTGGACCTGAAAATGCGCCTCGGCGAGGGCACCGGTGCCGCGGCCGCGATCCCGCTGCTGTCGATGTCGGTGCGCGTCCTCGCCGAGATGGCGACCTTCGCCGACGCCGGCATCAGCGGTCCGTCGGCGGACTGACCGTGCTCGACGGGGCCCGGCTCGCGCTGACCTGGCTCACCGTGCTGCCCGCCAGGCAGCCGAGGGTCGACCGGGCGGTCGCCACCCAGGCCATCGCGCTGGCCCCGCTGGTCGGGCTGCTGCTCGGGCTGGTGGCCGCCGGCACCCTGACGGTCCTGGACCTGACCCGCCTGCCGAACCTGCTCGCCGGCCTGCTCACCGTCGGGCTGCTGGCCGTACTCACCCGTGGCATGCACCTGGACGGCCTCGCGGACACCGCCGACGGCCTCGGCAGCTACGGGCCGCCGGAGCGCGCGCTGGCGGTGATGCGCGACGGCGGCACCGGCCCGTTCGGCGTGGTCGCGCTGATCGTGACGCTCGGCGCGCAGGCAACGGCGTTCGGCGCGCTGGCGGGCGAGCGCTGGTGGGCGGTGGTCATCGCGGTGACCGCCGGGCGCGCGACGTTCGCCCTGTGCTGCCTGCGCGGGGTGCCGCCGGCGCGCCAGGAGGGCCTCGGCGCGCTGGTCGCCGGCACCCAGCCGCCGGTGGTGCCGGCGGTCTGGTTCGGCGTGCTGGTGGCCACGGCCACGGTCGTCGACCTGGACAACCCGTGGCTCGGCCCGGTGGCCGTGCTCGTCGCGGCCGCGGTCACCTCGGGCTTCGTGGCCCACGTGCGCCGGCGACTGCACGGCATCACCGGCGATGTGCTCGGCGCGGCCAGCGAGGTGGCCACCACGGTCGTGGCGGCCATGTGCACCCTCGTCTGACCGCGCCGCACCGCTACGTGAGCGGGACCATCCAGCCGTTCGGGTCCGGCGCCATGCCGCGCTGGATCGCGGTCAGCGCCGAGCGCAGGCGCATGGTCACGTCGCCGGTGAGCCCGCCGCTGACGGCGAACTCGCCGCCCGCGTGCTTGACCGATCCGACCGGCGTGATCACCGCGGCGGTGCCGCACGCGAAGACCTCGGTCAGCTCGCCGGACTCGGCCTTCTTCTCCCACTCCTCGGTGGACACCCGGCGCTGCTCCACCTGGTAGCCGAGCGACTCGGCGAGCGCGAGCACCGAGTCCCTGGTGATGCCGGCGAGCAGCGAGCCGGACAGCTCCGGGGTGACCACCCGCGCGCCGTCGCCCGAGCCGAAGACGAAGAACAGGTTCATCCCGCCCATCTCCTCGACCCAGCGCCGCTCGACCGCGTCGAGCCACACGACCTGGTCGCAGCCCTGCTCGGCGGCCTGCGCCTGGGCGACCAGCGACGCGGCGTAGTTGCCGGCGAACTTGGCCGCGCCGGTGCCGCCGGGGGCGGCGCGCACGTACTCGGTGGACAGCCAGACACTGACCGGCTTGATGCCGCTGGCGAAGTAGGACCCGGCGGGCGAGGCGATCAGCAGGTAGCGGTACTCGTTGGCCGGCCGCACGCCGAGGCCGGCCTCGGTGGAGATCATGAACGGCCGCAGGTAGAGGGACTCCTCGTCCTGCGCGGGCACCCAGCGCCCGTCGACGGCGAGGAGTTCGCGCAGCGAGGCGAGGAACAGGTCGTCTGGCAGTTCCGGCATGGCCAACCGGCGCGCGGAGCGCCGGAAGCGTGCGGCGTTGGCTTCTGGTCGGAAGGACGAGATGGCGCCGTTGGGCTGGCGGTAGGCCTTGAGGCCTTCGAAGATCGCCTGGCCGTAGTGCAGCACCATGGCCGCCGGGTCGAGGGTGATCGGCTGGTATGGCTCGACGGTGGCGGCGTGCCAGCCCTGGTTGCGTTCGTGGCGGATGGTCACCATGTGGTCGGTGAAATACGCCCCGAAACCAGGATTGGCCAATACCTCCGACACGCGCTCCGGGGTCGCCGGTGACGGGTGCGGGGTCCTGGTGAACGACAGTGTGGACGTCATGTGTGCACGGTAGCCGCCGTAGGGCGAGCAGAGAATCGGTAGTCGGACGATCTGTAGTCCAACCATATCCGCTAACGGGACCGTCGGTGACGCACCGCCACCAACCTGAGCGCCGCGTCACCGAGTAGCAGGACAGCCGCCACCACCAGTGCGGTGGACGGCGCGACCAGCGCGGCACCGACCGCGACCACCACGCCGACGGCCACACTGACCCGGCCGGACGGCACAGTCCCAGCCCAGGCACCGAACCACCGCAGGATCCCGAGCAACACGAACCCGGTGCCGACGGCGACACCGGTGACCACGATCGGCTCAAGCGCCGACGCGTCCGCCGCGGCCAGCGCGTCGAGCAGCGGCGTCGGCGACAGCGCCAGCCTGGGCGCGCCGAGTTGGCGCAACACCCCGGCGCCCACCGCCAGGCACCCGACCAACACCACCGCGAACACGGCCAGCACCCCCAACCGCCACGCCCGCACCGCCGCCCGGCCAGCCCCGAACTCCAGCGGCGAGTCATCCGGCGCGCCCCCAACCGCACCCACCGCCCGCTCGGACACCGGCCCATCGCCCGGCGGCAGATCCGCCGAAGCACCGTCGTCGTCCGGCAGGTGCACGTCGACCACGCGGGCGCCCCGTGGCACCGGGCCGACGCCGAGGAAACACACCGTCAGCAGCCCGGCGCAGGCGACCAGGCCGACCACGCTCCCGCCGCCGTCCACCGCCACCGCGGGCGCCACCGGCTCGATCGCGAAGCACGCGAGCGCGACCAGCGCCAAGCTCCCGACCACCAGCACCGCCGCCACCCGCACCACCAGCACCGGCAACCTCGCCACCAGCACCGCCACCGCCGTCACCACCGCGACCAGCCCGACCGCGCCCAACCCCCGCGCCGCCGTCGGGTCCTGCCCCGCCCCCACCGTCACGTACTGCCCGAACGTGCCAGCAACGGCCACCGCCGCCGCCAGCCGGCCGAGCGCGCCGACACCGAACACCAACCGCCGCACCGGAATCCGAGCAGTCTCAAGTGGACGATCCGAAGTGGATAGCACGACCAACAGGCCAAGCCCGGCGGCCGACACCACCCCGGCGAGCAACCACGGCCCGGCCAGCCCCGCCGCCGGCGCCAACCCGCTGAACAACCCGGCGCCGACCGTCGACACCACACCACCAGCCACGAAGTCCACGCTGCGGGCACCCACCCACCAACCGTGGCAGATCACGTTCCACCTACCTGACAGTGGGCACTGTCATGCCTGGTCGTTAGCATGCGTCAGCACCTCAACCGACGGGAGTAGTTCGTTGACCGCGCCCAAGCTGTCCCTGACCGCCACCGCGGCAGACGAAGCCACCGTTGACGCCGTGATCATCGGCACCCACCAGGTCGACGACCAACTCGCCGTGGCCCCCGGCGGCGAAACGGTCGCCGCCGCGTTCGACGGCTCGCTGCTCGACACCCTGCGCACCCTCGGCGCCACCGGCAAACCGGACGAGATCGTCAAGATCCCGACCATGGGCCGCCTGCCGGCCAAGCTCATCCTGGCTGCCGGGCTCGGGGACGGCGACCCGACCGCGGAGCAGGTCCGCCGCGCCGCCGGCGTCGCCGCCCGCGCGCTCGCCGGCACCCGCCGCGCGCTCAGCACACTGTCCACACTGGACCTTCAGGCCACCGTGGAAGGCACCGTCCTGGGCGCCTACCGGTTCGACGCCTACCGCTCCGACGTCGGCGACGCCCCGCTCGAACGCCTCGACCTCGCCGCCCCGGCCGAGGGCACCACCCGCGAGCACCGGGCCACCCTCAAGGCCGCCACCGCGATCGCCGAGGCGGTCAACACCGCCCGCGACTTCGTCAACACCCCGCCCAACGACCTGTATCCGGCGTCGTTCGCCGACCGGGCGGCGGCCATCGGCCGCGCGGCCGGCCTCGAGGTCACCGTCCTCGACGAGAAGGCCCTGCGCAAAGCCGGGTTCGGCGGCGTCCTCGGCGTCGGCCTCGGCTCGTCGCGGCCACCGCGCGTGGTCCGCCTCAGCTACCGCGGCCCGAAGGCCCGCAAGAAGGTCGCGCTGGTCGGCAAGGGCATCACGTTCGACACCGGCGGGATCTCGATCAAACCCGCGGCGAACATGGACGAGATGTCCTCGGACATGTCCGGCGCCGCCGCCATCGTCGCGACCATCGTGCTGGCCGCCAAGCTGAAGTACCCGCTGGAGATCATCGCCACGGTGCCGATGGCCGAGAACATGCCCTCCGGCGACGCCTACCGCCCCGGCGACGTGCTCACCATCTACGGCGGCAAGACCGTCGAGGTGCTCAACACCGACGCCGAGGGCAGGCTGATCCTGGCCGACGCCATCGTCCGCGCGTGCGAGGACGAGCCCGACTACCTCATCGACACCGCCACCCTCACCGGCGCCCAGCTCGTGGCGCTGGGCAGGCGCACCTCCGGCATCATGGGCACCGACGACTTCCGCGACCGGGTGGCCGCCATCGCCCGCGCCACCGGCGAGGGCGGTTGGGCGATGCCGCTGCCCGAGGAGCTCCGCCGCGACCTCGACTCCAGGCTCGCCGACCTGTCCAACGTGACCGGCCACCGCTGGGGCGGCATGCTCGCCGCCGGGCTGTTCCTGCGCGAGTTCGTGCCGGCCGGCCTGCCGTGGGCGCACATCGACATCGCCGGCCCGGCCTTCAACCCGGGCTCCCCCTGGGGCTACAACGGCAAGGGCGGCACCGGCGTCCCGGTCCGCACGCTGGCCGCGCTGCTCGCGGACATCGCCGAGAACGGCTGAGTCAGGACAACAGCCGGGTCAGGACACCGTCCACGTCGGCCAGCCGTCGACCTCGCGGCCGGCCCCCGCCAGGGGGCCGCCGAGGGTCACGCCGGCGACCGGCGCGTCGGCGTCCAGCTCGTAGACGAAACAGGCGTACACCAACGTCCCCGGGTCGCCGAGACCGCCGAACGCCGGGCACTTGGGCATCGCGTCGAACCCGGACAGCGGCTTGGTCAGCACGCCTCGGTCGTCGCGCAGGTAGACGTGCTCGGCGGTGCTCAACGCCGGCAGTTGGGCCCGCACCACCACATACCGGTTGCCCGGCGCCGGCCGTCGGTCGCCGAGGTAGCCCGACGGGGTCAGCACCAGGTGGAAACCCGCCCGCACGGCCGCACCGTCGACGGTCACCTCGACCGCGGGCTCGCCCAACCGGCCGACCGCGCGCGCCGGGGCCGGGCCAGCGCTCGCCGACGCCGGCGGGACCGACACCGGGAACCGGACCGGCGGCGACGGCCCGCCGACCTCACCGAACACCACCGAGGTGACCGGGGTCGCCTCGGGCACCGGGAGCAGCACGCACGCCGCGAACGACTCACCGGCACCGACCGTCGTCGGTACCGCCGCCTGCTCCGCGCAGCCGACGACCGCGCCGTCGAACGGGCGGATCCACTGACCGCGGTCGTCCAGCGCGGCCACCATGCCGTCCAGGTCCGCGCGCCAGTCCGGGCCATCGACGTTGGCCCCGCTCAGCTGCGCGGTCACCCAGCGGTAGCCAAGCGGCGCGTCCGCGAACGGTGCCGCCACCCGCGGCTGGGCCTGGACACCGGTCAGCGTCAGCTCCAGGGTCGTACCCGACGCCTGCCGCAACCGCACCGGCGCGTCGAGCCGTCCCGCCGTGAACTTGGTCTGGCCCGCGCTCACCAGTTCCTGGCCGGCGACCTCGGGCGGCAGCTCGGTGTCCCCCTCGGCCTCGGCCGGCAGACCCGCCGGTCCGGGTAAGCCGGCCACCAGCTGCCCCGGCCCGACCCCGACGACCGCCACCGCGGCGGCGGCCAGCACGAACACCAGCAACGCCGCGGCCACGATCAGCCGGCGGCCGACGGGCCGCAGCGGCGCGGGCGGCGGCTCATCAGCGGCCGCGGGCGCTTCGACCCGCTCGGTTCTGGCCAGGCGCAACGCGCCCCAGGCCACCGCCTGCTCCGGGTCGGCGGCCAACCGCACCGGCCGGGGCACCGCGTCGGCCACCCGGCGCCCGACCAGCGGCACCCGGCTGGACCCGCCGACCAGCAGCACCCGGTCGACCGACGCCGCGCCGGGCACCTTGGTGACCATCTTGACGATCCTGGCCACGTCCCCGGCGATCAGCCGCTCGAAGTCCTCGGCCGTCAGCCCGTCGGCCGCGCCGGTGTCGACCACCCGCTCCTTGCGGACCCGGGCGTCCACCTCGCCGCCGAGGAAGTCGAACACCCGGTCGTCGAGGTCGTCGCCGCCGAGCGGCAGCGACCCGCTGGCCGCCACCTCGTAGCCCGTCCGCGTCCGGCGCACGACCGCGGCCGCACAGAACGTCGCGCCGAAGTCCAGCACCAGCATCGACGTCCCCGGCTCCGGGTCGGCGCCCGCGGCGGCGGCCACCGGGGCGGCGACGGTCGTGACCCGCTCGGCCAGGCCGGCCGCGGCCTGGGTGAGCACCGCGACCCGCGCCGACGGCCAGTCGTGGGGATGGGTGAGCACCAGTTCGGCCACCGGCCCGTCGACCGCCCGCACCGCCGTGGTCAGCAGGGCCCGCACCAGGCCGGCCACCGGCAGCACGATGTCGCCGACCAGCACCTCGCGCTCGTCCAGCCGGGTTTTGAGCCTGGTCAGCAGCCGGGACGGGTCAGCAGGAGCGAGCCGCATCGCCTCGTGCCCGGCGACGAGCTGGTCGTCCTGGCTGAGCAGCACCACCGAGGGCGCGACGGTGACCAGCCGGTCGGGCGACCCGGCGACGACCACGGTGTGGGCACTACCGAAGTCGACGACGACGGTGACTCCAGTCACGGCCCACCCCATTCTGTCCGAAACCCGGATCACCCTTCATACGGCGAGGTGGGACGCGTCGGTTCAAGCGGAGCCCGAACGGTGCCGGTCAACCACGTTCGCGTTTCTGGCGGGCCTGATACTCCCGCATGCGCTTCGGGTAGCCAACCCGCTCCACCTCGTAGATCGGCATGGAGCGCTTCTTGGCGAACTCGAAGGCGGCGTCGGCACTCGCGATCCGCCGGCGGGTCCACTCCCCGTCGTGGGCCACCAGCAGCACCGTCGTCTCGGTGACATGGGTTCGCGGCTCGACGAACGCCTCGACCCCGCGCCGCGCCGACGCCCAGTCGTCCAGGTGTGCGGTGTCCTGCTTGCTGGCCGAGCGGACCTGGCCAGCACCGCTCTTGCGCTTCTTGCGCAGCGAGTCGAAAACGCCCACGGCAGCTACCTCCGTAGCAGAAAGTCGTCCCCACATTGTGCCTGTCCGGCCACCTCGCAAGCCTCTCGCACGAAGTGACAAGATGATGTGTGGTGGCCGGTGTCAAGAGCAGAGTCGCCGGCAGCGCAAGCCTAAACACGTCGAGGAGAGCCCGTGACTGATACCTCCGCTGACCTCGTGATCCTGGGTGGCGGCTCGGGTGGTTACGCGTGCGCGTTCCGCGCGGCGGGTCTCGGCCTGTCGGTGATCCTGGTGGAGAAGGACAAGCTCGGCGGCACCTGCCTGCACCGCGGCTGCATCCCGACCAAGGCGCTGCTGCACGCCGCCGAGGTCGCCGACCTCGCCCGCGAGGGCGACCAGTTCGGCGTGAAGTCCTCGCTCGAGGGCATCGACATCGCGGGCGTCAACTCCTACAAGGACGGCGTGGTCGGCGGGCTGTACAAGGGGTTGCAGGGGCTGGCCAAGGCCAACAAGGTCACCGTCGTCGAGGGTGCCGGCCGGTTCGTCGCGCCCAACGCGGTCGAGGTCGACGGCCAGCGCTACACCGGCCGCGACGTGGTGCTGGCCACCGGCTCGTTCGCGCGCAGCCTGCCCGGCCTGGAGATCGGCGGCCGGATCATCACCAGCGACCAGGCCGTGCACCTGGACTACATCCCGGCCAGCGTCGTGGTGCTCGGCGGCGGCGTGATCGGCGTCGAGTTCGCGAGCGTGTGGGCCTCCTTCGGCGCGGACGTGACCATCGTGGAGGCGCTGCCCCGGCTGGTGCCGCTGGAGGACGCGTGGGCCTCCAAGCAGCTCGAGCGCGCCTTCCGCAAGCGCGGCATCAAGTTCAAGACCGGCGTGCGGTTCACCGGCGCCGAGCAGACCGACTCGACCGTCACCGTGTCGCTGGAGTCCGGCGAGACGATCGAGGCCGAGACGCTGCTGGTGGCCGTCGGCCGAGGGCCCAACAGCGCGGGCCACGGCTACGAGGAGGCCGGCATCGCGACCGAGCGCGGGTTCGTGCTCACCGACGACCGGCTGCGCACCAACCTCGAGCACGTCTACGCCGTCGGCGACCTGGTGCCCGGGCTCCAGCTGGCCCACCGCGGCTTCCAGCACGGCATCCTGGCCGCCGAGCAGATCGCCGGGCTCGACCCGCGACCGATCGACGAGACCGGCATCCCCCGGGTCACCTACAGCCGGCCGGAGGTCGCCTCCGTCGGGCTCACCGAGGAGCAGGCCAAGGAGCGCTTCGGCGGCGCCGAGACCTACACCTACGCGTTGAGCGGCAACGGCAAGAGCCAGATCCTCAAGACCACCGGCGGCGTGAAGCTGGTAAAAGCGCCCGACGGACCCGTCGTGGGTGTGACGATGGTCGGTGACCGGGTCGGAGAGCTTGTCGGCGAGGCCCAGCTGATCTACAACTGGGAGGCCTACCCCGAAGACGTGGCTCCGCTAGTCCACGCACACCCCACCCAGACCGAAGCGCTTGGCGAGGCCTTCCTCGCCCTGGCCGGCAAGCCACTGCACGTGCACGGCTGAAGCCACAAGTAACAAGGAGTCAGCGAACCATGGCGTTCTCCGTCCAGATGCCGGCGCTCGGCGAAAGCGTCACCGAAGGCACCGTCACCCGGTGGCTCAAGCAGGTCGGCGACACCGTCGAGGTCGACGAGCCATTGGTCGAGGTGTCCACCGACAAGGTCGACACCGAGATCCCGTCGCCAGCGGCCGGTGTGCTGCAGCAGATCGTCGCCCAGGAGGACGACACGATCGAGGTCGGCGCCGAGCTCGCGGTGATCGGCGACGGGTCCGAGGCCGGCGGTGACACCGACGGTGACAGTAGTGGCGACGCGCCGGCCCAGGCCGAGCCCGAGCCAGCCTCCGAGCCGGAGCCAGAGCCCCAGGCCGCCGAGGAGCCGGCACCCGCCGCCGCGCCGGAGGCCGCACCGGCACCGGCCGCCAGCACCGGTGAGGGCACCCCGGTGACCATGCCGGCGCTCGGCGAGAGCGTCACCGAGGGCACCGTCACCCGGTGGCTCAAGCAGGTCGGCGACTCCGTCGAGGTGGACGAGCCGCTGCTGGAGGTGTCCACCGACAAGGTCGACACCGAGATCCCGTCG